>CAKAQP010000026.1 GCA_916720285.1 uncultured Lachnoanaerobaculum sp.
TCATTATCTAAAGTATATGATTTGATAAAACGTTTTTCAGAAGACATAGATTTATCTATGAGCAGAAAGATTACAGAGTCGGAAAAGAAATCAGCGAGTTATACAATAATAAATATAGCAAGCAGTATGGGACTCTTTCATGCTAATAAAAAAGATATCAGGTCAGGGTACAACTATAATAAATATGTTTTTGAATATGAATCTTTGTTCAACAGTATGCAATCTGAAATTATTGTGGAAACAAGTTTTTATCAAATATCTTATCCTGTCGAAACACTTAAAGTAAATTCTATTGTAGAGAAATTCTGCAAAAAAAATAGAATAGATATTAGAGAAATAGAAAAATTAAATTGTAATATAAAGGTACAAAATTTGACTAGAACTTTCATTGACAAAATATTTGCCATCTGTGATTATACACTTCTGGACTCTATAGATAGGAATTCCAGACATCTATATGATATTTCAAAAATGATTCCATATATAAAATTTGATTCGAAGTTTTGTGATCTGGTTATTGATGTCAGAAGAGATAGAATGCTTTCAAAGAATAATCCATCAGCACAAATCGAAAATGATATACCAAAGATACTTGAAAGAATAATAGAGAAAAGAATATTTGAATCTGATTACAATAATATAACAAATAAGTTGTTGTACGAGAAGCTGACATATGATGAAGCTATAAAAGAAGGTGTAGAAATAGTATTAAAGATGAAGGTGTTCTAGAGTCAGCCTTTTTATTTCCTCAAACATTTGTTATAATACCTTGGTGAAAACAGGAGAGAAGGTCTATGAAAATCATTCTGGAAAATAAGGAAGCCGAGATTGTAGAAAAGAAATCAAGATTTATAGCAAATATTGCTATGGTAAGCTCTGAAGAAGAGGCACTTGAATTTATAGATAAAATAAAGAAAAAATATTATGATGCCAGGCATAATTGCTATGCATATATCATAGGAGAAGACGGAAATAAGAAAAAATGTTCGGATGACGGTGAACCGCAAAGAAGTGCCGGAATGCCTATGATGGAAGTACTGGAAAATCAGGGTTATTTTGATATAGTGGCAGTGGTTACAAGGTATTTCGGAGGCACTTTACTTGGTGTGGGAGGACTTATACGTGCTTATCAAGGAGCGGTTATAGAGGCGCTTGCCAATACTAAAACAGGAGAGATCAAAGACGGTTTCAGAGTACAGTATAAATTTGGATATGATTTTTACGGAAAGATAAAGTATATAGCAGACAGTGAAAATATAGTTATAGAAGATACCGTATTTGATGAGATGGTAACCATAAGTCTGATATTTGAAAAAGAGACTTGCGAAAGACTTCAAAAGAAGCTTGTGGAAGAGACCAATGCCAATATAGAACAATTACTTATTGAAAAGATAAAATATATTACCGTGGATGATAAATGGTATAAGGAATACAAATAGAAAAGATTAATACACTCAGAGGTTTAATAAATGCAGTTATATTTGGGAGAAGAGGGAAAAAAGTATTATTGGAGAGTCGTAGATGTCAGTAATATTACCGATGTGGAGACTTTAGAAACAAAATTTGATTTGACAGAGGAAATGGCAAAGTATGTTCTTGACTCAAATGAAAGAGCCAGAGTGGAATATGACGAAAAAAATCTGCTTGTGGTAATACATGTGCCGGCATTTACACAAAACAACGGACATTATGAGACAAGGTCAATAAAGTTTTTTGTAAATTCAGAGAGCATATTTATGTTCGTTACCTATGATACGAACTATATAGTTCCGCTTATTGAAAAGTATATACAGGCGGAAGAAGCAAGCAGCCCGATGATGCTTTTGTTTTTAAGCCTTTTTGTTATATCGGATTCATTTTTACCGATACTGGATAAGCTCAATGAAGAGAGATTACATCTTAACAGAAGACTTAGAATGAACACAAATAATCAAGGGATTTGGGATCTCTCAGACCTTGAGGTCGGTCTTATATACCTCGGTGCGGCAACAAGACAGAATGTTGTTGCAATAAGGCAGATGAGGATAACCTCGGCAATTAAAAAATGCAATGAAGCAGAAAAAGAAGAGCTGGAAGATGCATACATAGAGGCCAAGCAGGCAAGTGAAATGGCCGATATGTCGGCAAGTATAGTGGAACAGATGAGCGGTATGTACAATAACCTGATAAATATAAAGTTGAATGAAACAATGCGTATTATGACCATATGGTCACTTCTTATGACAATACCTACAGTTATATCCGGATTTTTCGGTATGAATGTTGATCTGCCTCTGGCAAAAGTGCAAGGCGGATGGATAATTATAAGTGTAATTACCGCAGTTTTGTTATGGGCGATGTGGAAATTTATATGGAATAAACTTTAATAAAGATAATAGTTATATCAGTCAAAAAGAATGACTAATGTAACTATTATTTTTTTACAAATTTTAGTAAATTATTTTTGAAAGGGGGCAATATGGACAGAAAAATAATAGTTGCAGGCCATATATCCTATGATATTACACCTCAAATATATGATACAAAAGGGAAAAACTTCAGTAAGCTTTTAAAACCCGGAAAACTTATAAATGTAGGCAGGGCAACAGTGGCAAATGGCGGAGCTGTAAATAATACAGGTATGGCATTACATAAATTTGGTGCAAATGTCGATCTTATTGCCAAGGTCGGAGATGATGAGTTCGGTCGTCAGATAATAGAAAAATGTGAAGAAAAGGGCGCAAAGACAAATTTTATAAAGGCTGTGGGTGAGGACACTTCGTACACCATAGTATTATCACCACCGGGATTTGACAGAAGCTTCTTACATTTCCCCGGAACAAACGATACCTTTAAATTTTCGGATTTAAATATGGAAGATATAAAGAGCGGATATCTATTCCATTTCGGTTATCCTACATTAATGGCCGGATTTTATGAAAACAATGCTAAAGACCTTATAGAAATGTATAAGAGCATAAAGGAAGCCGGACTGATAACAAGTCTTGATGTGGCGGCCATAGACCCTGAGGGTGATGCCGGAAAACTTGAATGGAAAGAAATTCTAAAGCAGGTACTTCCGTTTGTGGATGTATTTGAGCCGAGTATTGAAGAACTTTTATGTATGATGGATAAAGAAGCATATGAAAATCTTTTGGAAAGAGCGGGAGAAGAAGATATTTGCATGTGCTTAAGCCTTGAAAAGGATGTGTTGCCGCTTGCAAAAGAAGTCATGAAATTTGGAGTCTCAATTTTGCTTATAAAATGCGGTGCGGCAGGTATGTATCTTTGTACGGCAGATGATGTTTCAAAAAAGCTCGGACTTTGCGGAGAATGGGACAACTTTACATGTTTTCAAAAAAGCTTTAAACCTGACAGGATAAAATCGGCAATAGGAGCAGGTGATACTGCCATTGCGGCATTTATTTACGGAATAGTAAATGACTATTTACCGAAATCCGCTATAGAGATAGCGGCAGGTACAGGTGCGATGTGTATTACGGAATACGATACATATAGCGGCTTAATTGATATAAAGGAGCTTGAAGAAAAGATAAAAAACAACTGGAAAACTCAGGATTTTATAAAGGAGTAAGGTTATGTTAATAACACTAAAGAATATTTTGGATATAGCAGAGAGTAAAAATATGGCAGTTGCCGCATTTAATGCAACTTCATTGGAGGGGATAATGGCTGTAATAGAGGCTGCCGAAGAGGAAGATTCACCTGTAATATTGCAGTTTGCCAATGCCGCACATGGAAAATATGTACCGCTTGAAAAGATTGGAAAAATAATGGTAATGCTTGCCGATGAGGCAAAGGTGCCTGTATGTGTACATTTGGATCATGGCAATAATTTTTTTGAGATAAAGACTGCACTGGATCTTGGATTTACAGGAATAATGTATGACGGATCCGCATTGCCTTTTAAAGAAAATGTGGCAAATACAAGATATGCGGCGGCTCTTGCAGATGAATATGGCGCAAGTATAGAGGCTGAGCTTGGTGCTATGGGAGCTGAGGGCGCCTGTGATAATGTTATGGGCGAGTATACGGATCCAGAGCTTGCAAAAATCTTTGTAGAGGAAACAGGTATTGATGCGCTGGCGGCTTCTTTCGGAACTGTTCACGGAATATACAAGAGTGAACCCAAGCTTGACTTTGAAAGAATAGAAAATATCAGAGAACTGACAGGAGTTCCGGTTGTAATGCATGGAGGATCCGGCATAAGTGATGAAGACTTCAAAAAATGCATAGACCGTGGAGTAAGAAAGATAAACTTCTATACATATGCGGCAAAATTTGCAGGAGATGCGATAAGAAAAATGGCCGAGGATACAAGCGGAAATATGTATTCACATGATGTATTTGTGACTGCAAGAGAGAGTATGAAACAGACTTATAGGGATGCTATAAGAGTATTTAAGAACGAAAAATAGAATATGACAATTGTCATATGATACCCGTTACAAAAAACAATTATGTGAAAAAACTTTTATTGATATTATTACCATATCAACCGAAAGGTAATATGAGGAGGTCTTATGAGAAGAAAATTAATGGCAGGTGCATTGGCATTTGTAATGGCAGGTAGCTTGGTAGCTTGTGGAGGCGGAGAAAAAAAGGCCGCATCGGAGGGAGAAAGCAAAGAAGCTGCTACAACAGCACAGAGTGGTGAAAGCAAAAGCGGTGAAAGCAAAAGCGGTGAGAAGAAGCATTATAAGTTCGGATACACATGTATGGACGGAACAAACCCGTTCTTTGTTACCATTCAGGATAAAATCAAAGAATTGGTAGAGGCAAACGGTGACGAACTTATCGTGACAGATCCCGGAAATGATGTTACAAAGCAGATTTCACAGGTTGAGGATATGCTTTCACAAAATCTTGACGGATTGTTTATGAATCCGGTTGATGCACAGGGTATTATACCTGCACTTGATCTTGCAAAGGATGCAGGAGTTCCTATGGTGGGATTTGATACTGAAGTAGGAGATATGTCATATCTTGTATCATACACAGGATCTGATAACTATAACGCAGGAAAAGTAGTTGGAGAGGACCTTGTTAAGAAGGCACCTAACGGAGGAAAGATTATAGTTCTTGACTCACCTACTATGCAGTCTGTTGTAGACAGAACAAACGGTTTTATGGATGCTATAAAAGATCATGGATTTGAAGTTGTAGCACAGCAGGATGCAAAGGGAAACCTTCAGGTAGCAATGGGTATTGCAGAGGATCTTTTACAGTCAAATCCTGATGTTGTTGCAATCTTCGGAGGAAACGATCCTACAGCTTTAGGAGCTTTGGCAGCTGCAAATGCGGCAGGAATCAAAAATTGCATGATTTACGGTGTTGACGGTTCACCTGACATCAAGTCAGAGCTTGCATCAGGTAATTCTTTAATAGAGGGTACCGGTGCCCAGTCTCCTGTTTCTATCGCAGAGAAGGCAGTGAAGATCATGTATGATTATGTAGAAGGAAAGCAGGTTGAAGAGAGATATCCTGTAGAGACATTCCTTATCACATCAGACAATGTAGCACAGTACGGAACAGACGGCTGGCAGTAAACAGCGGATATTATTAATATAACAAAATTTCAGGCATCCCAAGGGATGCCTTATTTAGAAAATAAGAGCAGGTGAAACAGTGGCAGACAATATTTTATTGAAAATGAAAAATATATCTAAGAGCTTTCCGGGAGTTAAGGCGTTAGATAAAGTGAACCTCGAATTAAAGTCCGGGGAAGTGCATGCACTGTTGGGTGAAAATGGTGCCGGCAAATCAACTCTTATAAAAGTGCTTGGTGGAATATACAGTCTTGATGAGGGAGAGATAGAGATCGAAGGCAAGAAAGTATCGATAGAGTCGGTTCATGATGCCTCAAAAAACAATATTGCGATAATACATCAGGAACTTGTTTTGGTGCCGTATATGACAGTGGCGGAAAATATATATTTGGGTAGAGAATCGGGAAAAGGATTTACTGTAAATATTTCAAAAATGGAAAAAGATGCTCAAAAGATACTTGACGATTTGGGCATGGATATAGATGCAAGAGAACTTGTTATGAATCTTCCTATAGCTAAGCAGCAGATGGTGGAAATAACAAAGGCGGTATCGGTAAATGCAAAGATACTGGTTATGGATGAGCCTACATCTTCCATAAGTGACAGAGAGGTTGAAAATCTCTTCAATATCATGAGGGATCTGACGAAGAAGGGTGTCGGAATAATCTACATATCACATAAGATGAGCGAGCTTGAAGAAATATGTGACAGAGTAACGGTAATGAGAGATGGCGAATATGTAGGTACAAAGGTTGTAAAAGAGACCAACAAGGACGAGCTTATCGCCATGATGGTTGGAAGGACTTTGACAAACTACTATGTAAGGGATTTTATGCCGTCAAAGGAAGTTATACTTAAAGTAGAGAATTTAAAAGACGGCGATAGGGTAAAAGACGTCAGCTTTGAGTTAAAGAAAGGTGAGATAATAGGTTTTGCAGGGCTTGTCGGAGCCGGCAGAAGTGAAGCTATGCAGGCAATATTCGGACTTTCAAAAGATACTTCGGGAGAGATATATATTGAAGGTAAGAAGGTAAATATAAAAGATCCGACAGATGCGATAAAGTGCGGTCTTGCACTTGTGCCTGAGAGCAGAAAAGAGCAGGGACTTTATTTACTACAGGATATAAAATACAATACCACTATTGAAGTTCTTGACGAGTTTATAAAAAATTTGAATGTAAACTCTAAAAAAGAGTCTGAGATAACACAAAAATATATAGATATGATGGCGACCAAGACACCTTCACAGGAGCAGGTGATCGGTAATCTTTCAGGTGGAAATCAGCAAAAAGTAATGATTGGAAGATGGCTGGCTACAAATCCTAAGATCCTTATTATGGATGAGCCTACAAGAGGAATAGATGTAGGAGCAAAATCAGAGATATACAGAATAATGAATGATTTGGTAAAGCAGGGTGTTTCAATCATTATGATATCCTCGGAATTGCCGGAAATAATAAACATGAGCGACAGAGTATATGTTATGGCGGCAGGAACAATAAGAGGCTGTATAGATCATGAAGAAATATCACAAGAGAGTATTATGGCATTGGCAGCTATATGATGGAGGTAAAAAGTGAAAAAAGCGAATAATTTAAAGGCGTTAAATTTTTTCAAAGAGAATATGGGAATCATAATCGCATTGCTGGTGCTGGCAATATTCCTTACGGTATTTCCTGCTACAAGCAGCTCATTCCCTACAACAAAGAATGTTTTCAATGTACTTAGACAGATATCCACAAATATGCTTCTTGCATGTGGAATGACTATGGTAATCATACTTGGCGGTATTGATTTGTCGGTAGGTTCAGTAATAGCACTTTCAGGTGTATTTGCCGCAGGATGTGTATCCAGATACGGCATGAATATTTACCTTGCTATGATTATCGGAGTAATCATAGGAATTGTAATAGGTGCATTTAACGGTTTTGTTATTTCAAGAACAACTATACCTCCATTTATTGTGACTCTGGCAACAATGAATATCGCAAGAGGTCTTGCAGGTGTTTATACAGGAGGTTCACCGGTAAGAGTTGTATCTAAAGAATGGCAGTGGTTGGGCGCAGGATATATCGGTATTTTCCCTGTACCTGTTATTATAATGATCATTATATTTATAATATCGGTTCTTATAATGAACAGAACAAAAATCGGTAGATATATATATGCAGTCGGTGGAAACACACTTGCGGCAAAGTTTTCAGGCATAAGTGTTTCAAAAGTAAAATTCATGGTGTATACTTATTCAGGACTTATGGCAGGTCTTGCAGGAGTCATCTTGGCTTCACGTATGTATTCCGGACAGCCTACAGCAGGTGACGGCGCCGAGATGGATGCCATAGCTGCGGTAGTAGTCGGTGGAACATCAATGTCAGGTGGATACGGAAAGCTTGGAGGTACATTGGTAGGTGCCCTTATCATAGGAATTTTAAGCAACGGACTTAACCTTATGAATGTAAACTCTTTCTGGCAGACTGTTGTAAAGGGTATTGTAATATTACTTGCAGTATTTATCGACTATATTAGAAATTTAAAAAAGAGTAAATAATGAAAAAAATTGACAAAAACAGGCTAAGGGCATTTTATATGCTCTTAGCATATGTTTTTTTATTGTGTTTATCGGTAGTTTTGCTTAAATTGAAAACTGAGGATAAGAAAATTGTTTTCGGATCGACATTTATGACAATGAATAATCCTTACTTTAATGTGCTCAATGAGAATATAAGAGACACTATTGAAGCAAACGGTGATATACTTATAACAAGAGATCCGGCGCAAAGCCAGGAAAGACAAAATGCTCAAATAATGGATATGTTAAATGAGGGTATTGACTTTCTGTTTGCAAATGCAGTGGACAGGAGCGGAATAGAAAGTGCATTGCTTGAATGTCAGAAAAGAGGAGTTCCGGTAATATTGATTGATACTGATGTTGACAACAGAATCGGTGTAATAAGCGCAATACAATCGGATAATTATGAAGCCGGAGTACTCTTGGCACAGGATTTGATAAGAAAAAAGCCTGAAGGTGCAAAGATACTTATCGTTGAGAACCTTATAGCTTCATCTATGATACAAAGAAGACAGGGATTTATTGACACTATAGCAGGTGATGAAAAATATGAGATCGTTGAGGAAATAGACGGAGTAAGTGAGATTGAGACTGTAAATCATGCTGTAATCGATTATATTGAAAATAATGATAAGGATTTTGATGTTATATTCGGATTGAATGATCCTACAGCTATCGGTGCGATTGCGGCACTTAGAGAAATGAGCGAAAAGAAAGTTTTAATCTACGGAGTTGACGGTTCCCCCGATGCTAAGGAGCTGATAAGGCAGGGGCTTTTTACAGCCACAGTTGCACAACATCCTATATATATGGGTAAGGAAGCGGCTAAAGTGGCATATGATTATCTTGAGGGTAAGGAAATAGAATCGGATATACATATAAATGTTGACTTGATAAATGCAGGTAATTTAACCAGATTTGATATATCGAAGTGGCAATAAAATGAAAAGTATAGGAAATTTAAAAATAAATACAATACTGGAGATAATGCTGGTAATATCTCTTGCCGCAGTTATTTTGATTTCAGGTTTTATATGGATAGTTACACAAAGAGTGGTAAGTATACATGAGGCAAAACTGTTTTTATCAAATGCGGTAAATGTACCGGGCAATACTCTGCATATATTTATATTTTCAATTATTTCATCAGTATGTTTCATACTTACCTTTTGTATAAGAAACAGTAATATAATAAATGATACGGGAATGATATTTGCTACATTTGTATTGGAATTTGTACTGGGACTGATATACATACTACTGTTAAACTTTAATTATAACGGAATACTGCTTTGGACTTTTGCAAATGCGCTGATGTATTTAAAGAGAAATAAATATATGCCCATGGTAGTTATTATTGCGATGATAAGCTATCTTTTAACAACTCATGAGCTTGTGAAACTCTTTATAAATGTTTTTGATATTTCATCGTACATAGAGGTATGCGGTCAAAGCATACAGACATTAATATACTTTATCTATAATGTACTAAATCTTATGACTGTTGTATGTTTTATATTATGCTGTATTATTATAATAGTAAGCAAGGAAGAGATAATAGAAAAAAATTTAGAGCTGAATAAAAGACTTGAGATAGCAAATACAGATTTGCAAAGGACAAATGAAGAACTTGAGAAGTCTTTGATGGATAATGCAAGACTTGCCGAAATCAGAGAGAGAAACCGTATTGCCAGAGAAATTCACGATACTTTAGGGCATACGCTTACAGGTCTTGCAGCAGGTATAGACGCCTGTATAGCATTGGCGGGAGATGACAAACCGGCTTTAAGAAATCAGCTGGATTTACTTTCAAAGGTAAGCAGAAACGGTATAAAAGATATCAGAATGAGTGTCAGCTCATTAAGACCGGATGCACCTGAAAGACTGAATTTAAAAAATGCAATAGAAGAGCTTGTAGAGAATACAAAAAGAGTTGCCGGTGTAAACATAAACCTTGACTGCGACACTATTAATTTAAAGTTTGATGAAGACGAAGAGATGGCTATATACAGGATAGTACAGGAAAGTCTTACAAATGCTATAAGGCATGGAAAAGCAAAAAATATAGATGTATCAATTAAGAAAGACTATGGAATCATAAGCCTTTTGATATGTGATGACGGAATAGGATGCGAAGATATCAAAGCAGGATTTGGACTCAGGCATATCAGAGAAAGAGTGAATATGCTAAAAGGCCAGGTGAATTTTGCCGGTGAAGAGGGCTTTAAAGTGGAAGCTATGATACCGATAAGATGGGGAGAGGAATATGATTAAAGTTTTAATTGCAGATGATCAGGAATTGATAAGAGAAAGCTTAAAGATAATCCTTGACAGTAAACCTGATATAGAGGTAACGGATGCCGTGTCCGACGGACTTGAGGTAATAAGAAGTGTCAGGGAAAACAAGCCCGATATAATACTATTGGATATCAGAATGCCCAGGCTTGACGGAGTGTCCTGCACAAAGATCATAAAAGAAGGTTATCCGGATATAAAAATTATTATACTCACCACATTTGATGATGATGAATATGTTTTTAATGCTTTAAAATACGGGGCCAGCGGTTATCTTTTAAAAGGTATAAGTATGGACAGTCTTGTAGAGGCGATAAATACGGTATATCAGGGGCAGGCGATGATAAATCCCGATATCGCTTCAAAGGTTTTAAAGTTTTTCTCAAAACTGGCTGTAAACAATGAAACCATACATGTAGAATCCGAGAATGTAAAAACTCTTACAAAGAATGAATGGGCCATAATAGAAGAGGTGGCAAAAGGAAAGAGCAATAAAGAAATTGCAAAAGATTTGAGTTTTTCAGAAGGTACGGTGAGAAATTATTTATCAACGATACTTGATAAGCTTGAACTTCGTGACAGGACACAGCTTGCTATATGGGCAATAGGCAGAGGTGAACTGTGAGAAAGAATAGAAAAGTTTTTTTGGCAGCAATTCTTTTTATAGCGGTACTTGGTATATTTTTTTATATATGCAGACCCAAAGAAACAGTAATAGAATTTGCCATGTTTAACGGAAGCAATTGGGATGTTGCGGTGCAGGAAAGCTATTCAGTTATAGACAAAGCAATAGAGAAGTTTGAAAAAGAACATAAGGGTGTAAAGATAAAATACTCCGGAGGAATACAAAAGGAAGACTATAGCGAGTGGATGTCTGAGAGAATATTGAAAGACAAAATGCCGGACATATTTATGGTACTGGATGAGGATTTTGAAAATTATATAAATCTTGGGCTTATAGAAAATCTGGACAGATATGTGATGGAAGACAAAGACTTTGATATAGACAAATATTACACTGAGATTGCAAATTCGGGAGTTTTTTCGGGTCATAGATATGCACTTCCGTATGAAGCCATGCCTACTCTTATGTTTGTAAACCGTACACTCCTTGAAAAACTGCATGTTGATATACCAAGCAATGACTATACATTTGATGATTTTTACAGAATATGCAGAATGATAACTTTGGACAGAGATTTGGACGGAAGTCCGGATTACTTTGGAATATACAAATATGACTGGATAAATGCGGCGCTTTCAAATGATGTCGAAATCTTTTCAAAGGACGGCAAGAAATCATATTTTAATCAAGATAAGTTTGCTGAGTCAATAAGATTTGTAAAGAGCCTGGAATCATTAAACGGAAATAAGAATATAACCAAGGAGCAGTTTGACAGCGGAAAGGTAGCTTTCAGTCAGATGTCACTTGCCGAATATAGGACTTATAAGTCATATCCTTATAAGATAAAAAAATACACCGGCTTTGCATGGGATTGCATACCTATGCCAGCAGGTAATTCGGGTAATAATGTAAGCATGATAGACAGTCTTGATATTGCAATAAGTTCAAGGTCAAATAAGAAGAAACTGGCATGGGAATTCTTAAAAACACTCACCTATGATACTGAAATACAGCAGACATTGTATAATGAGATGCCTGTAGCATCGGTGCTTAAGGAAGTAATGGAAAGTAAGGAGTCTGAGAATATATTTAAAGAAGATGAAGATATAATAGATTCCAAACTGATATGCCATATACTTGAAAACGGTATAGCAAAACCGAAATTTAGCGGTTATGAAGGAGCGATATCTCTGGCGGATTCAAAAATTTCAAAGCTGAATCTGGGAGATGATATAGAAAATGCACTTAGAATATTGCAAAGACAAATGAGCAAATATTTGATACAAGAAAGGGGAAAGACATGAAAAGATCACAAATTAACAGCATCATAAGAGAGATGGAGGAGCTTATAAAAGAGAACGGATTTTATCTGCCGCCATTTTGCAACTGGACACCTAAAGATTGGGAAAACAAAGGTCATGAATATGATGAAATAAGAGATAATATGCTCGGATGGGATATCACGGACTTCGGACTCGGAGATTTTGATAAGATCGGTTTCGGACTTATTACACTCAGAAACGGAAACAGAAACAATGAGAAATATAAAAAAGTCTATGCAGAGAAGCTCTTATTCCTTAGAGATGACATGATGGCACCTATGCACTTCCACTGGTTTAAATCGGAAGATATCATAAACAGAGGTGGAGGTACACTTCTCATAAAAGTATATAATGACGACGGTAAGGGAGGACTTGCCGACTCGGATGTACTTATAAACTCGGACGGAAGATCATACTATGTAAAGGCAGGAAGCCTTGTAAAACTTTTGCCGGGAGAGAGCATCACCATATGGCCGCATCAATACCATGAGTTCCATGTGGAGCCGGGAAGCGGAAGTGTGCTTATAGGTGAAGTTTCCCAATGTAATGATGACAATATAGATAACAGATTCTATGAAGATATAGGCAGATTCCCTGAGATAGAAGAGGATGAAGAGCCTTACAGATTGCTTTGCAATGAGTATCCGCCGGCTAAGGATTGAGGAAATATATAGATTGAGAAATAAATAAATTATGTAAAATCCCCTTTTTGTGATATATTTATAGATAGGGGATTTTGTATTTATAGAAGTATAGTTATATCAGGAGAGTATAGTGGAATTAAAAATTAGAAACGTTGGAAAGATAGATTCGGCAGATATAGAAATTAAAGGGATTACAATAATAGCAGGACTGAATGGAACAGGGAAGAGCACAGTTAGTCGTAGTTTATTTGCAATGTTCCATTCATTCAGTAATATATCCGGTAAAGTGAAATTAGAGAAAGAATTTGCTATTAAAAGGTTGTTTTTACTTTCACAACACTTTGCAGATGCATATGTTATAGATGGAATGGATAAAAAGATTGAAGAATTACCATCTATTTTAGCAGGAGAAACTGATGAAAATATTATTCGTGACATCTTAGTAAGAAACTGCAATGTGCCTAAATTTGTGGATGATGTAATTTCCGGTATTATAAAAATAAATGCTCCTGCAGATGAATTACTTCAAAACGAAATTATATCAGAAATTTTCTTAGATGAATTTAATGGACATATTACAAATATACGTAGTCATAAAGATAGTAAAATAGAATTAAAAATAAAGGACTTTAAAATAAAAATTCTTTTTAATAATAATGATGAATTATTAGAGGTAAAAGAAAGAAAAGAGCTGGAACATGAGATTGTATATATTGACGATCCTTTTATAATAGACTTTCATAATATTAGAAAAGATGGTGAAACTAACTCACTTCTTAGTAGGACAAGTGGAAATACAACTAATCACAGAAGGTCATTGCTGTCGCATTATATGAATAATAAAGCTTTAACATTAGTAGATAAGGCTAATTTAAAAGATAAATTGACATTAGTTTACAAAAAAATCAATAATATATTAGGTTCTGATATGTCATTGTTTGAAACCAATAACGATGGTATGTCAAGAGTTACAAGAACTAAAGGCTTATCTTTAGATAGTTTATCATCAGGTATGAAAACATTTTATTTGATTAAAAGCTTAATAGATAACGGAACCATAGTGCAAAATGGAACTTTGATTCTTGATGAGCCTGAGGTTCATCTTCATCCTGATTGGCAGGTGACACTGGCTGAGGTTATAGTACTACTACAAAGAGAGATGGGACTACATATTTTGATAAATACTCATAGTCCATATTTTTTACGTGCGATTGAGGTGTTTTCCGGAAAGTATGACACAGAAGATGTAGTTAAGTATTACCTTTCATATAATGAAGGTGATAATGCAAAAATGAAGGATGTTACTTTTAATATCTCTGAAATTTATAAAGTATTGTCCGGCCCGTTACAACGAATTGAGAATGAGGGGTATAATGACAGAGATTAGCGACAGAATTGAGAGAGAAATATTTATAAAAAACAAAAAATCTTTATTTGAAGTGTCTTTGGATGATTCGGATGAAAAAAAACCTGTTAATATGGTCGATATTGATAGAGATATTTCAAAAGATATTGTAATTGATTTTGATGATGTAAAAACTGATTTCTGCAGAAAGTTTCATAAATCTAATGAGGTTTTTAAATCAGCAGATGCATTGTTTTATAGTGAAATTAAAAACAAACTTATATTTGTAGAATTTAAGAATGGTAAGGTTAGAGATGTTAAGACGAAACTTAAAGATTCACTTCTTGTTTTTTCTAATATAGTAGATGTAGACCTTAAATTCTGTCGCAAATATTTAGAATATATTGTGGTATATAATTACGAAAAAAATAAAAAGTATGTTGAACAGGAAAAAGGTAAATACAGAAGAGAAGAGCAAAACAAGTCCCAATCGCTTAGTAAGGAGTATATAGAAGGATTTGTTAAGCCACTATTCAGATTAGCAAAAGATGAAATTATTCTATGGGACCTGGAATTAATGCAGGATATTTGTGTATCAGAGGTTCATACATATACTGTGAAGGAATTTTTAGAATATTATTCAAAAAATTGCAGTAGATAAAAATGAGTATATTTGATGTATAAAATAGCTGTATAAGTAAATAAAAGAGTAAGTTTAAGAAATTTACTCTTTTTATTTTTATAGATTATTCAGTATAATAACTTTAAATTAAACAGCGTGGAGATTTATGTAAAAGGAGAGAAACTGATTATTCAATAATATCAGTTTAGGAGTAGGAATGGAAAGAAAATATAAAGGTATAATATTCGACCTTGACGGAGTAATCTGTCATACGGATAAGTATCACTATATGGCATGGAAAAACATGGCAGACGGCTTGGGTATATATTTTGATGAAGAAATAAATAACAGACTCAGGGGAGTAAGCCGTATGGAGAGTCTGGAGATTATACTTGAAAGATCAGATAAGGCATACAGCGATAAAGAAAAAGAAGAATTTGCAAATAAAAAAAATGAACTGTATAAAGAACTTTTAAATGAGATGAGTGAGAAAGACCTTGATAAAAAGGTAAAAGATACCTTGGATATTTTAAAAGAAAGAGGTTATAAAACAGCCATAGCCTCATCAAGTAAAAATGCAAAACTTATACTCTCAAAATTAAATCTTATAGATTTTTTTGATATTATAGTGGACGGTAATGATATCACACATTCAAAGCCTGACAAAGAAGTGTTTGAAAAAGCGGGGATGGGTCTGAAACTTTTACCAAACGAATGTCTGGTTGTTGAAGATGCAGCTTCAGGCGTAGAGGGGGCAATAAGAGCCGGAATGGATGTTGCAGGAATAGGGGATGCAAAAAAGCTCGGTGATGTGAGTTACAGTTTGGAAAGCTTTGAAGATTTGCAAAAGTATTGTATATAGAAAGAGAGAAAAATGGTAAATACAAAGGCGGCAGAGGCTTCAATAATTAAAGGAAATAATTATCGTATAAGTATTCTTACTGACAGACTTATAAGGTTTGAATACAGTAAAAAAAATATATTTGTTGATGAAGAGACGGCGGCTGTTACAAACAGAAAGTTCCCGAAAGTAAAGTTTGATGTTTTAGACAGTGAAGACAAACTGGTTATAGTTACAGATTATCTAAGAGTAATATATGATAAAAAAGAATTCACAGGAGAAGGCTTAAGGATCAATGTGAGCGGTAACTACGGAACAACTTCAAGTGTATGGCATTATGGAGATAAGAATGAGAGTTTAAAAGGAACAACAAGAACACTTGATGCCATAGACGGAGAAACAGAGCTTGGAGAGGGAATTGTTTCAAGGCAGATGTGGTCTGTGGTGGATGACAGCAGTTCCATGCTTATAACGAAGGACGGATTTAAGCTGAGGGAGGATGAGGAAGAAACAGATCTGTATTTCTTTGGTTACGGCCTTGACTATTTGACAGCGCTTAAAGACTTTTACACTCTTAGCGGAGAACTTCCTCTGCTTCCAAGATTCACTCTTGGAAACTGGTGGAGCAGATATTATAAATACACTCAAAAGTCATATCTGGAGTTGATGGACAGATTTGACAGTGAAGATATTCCATTCAGTGTGGCGGTTATCGATATGGACTGGCATATTACTGACGTGGAAGGAAGATTCGGTACAGGATGGACAGGTTATACATGGAATAAGGAACTATTCCCAAGTCCAAAAGATTTTCTAAGTGAACTGCATACAAGAGGATATAAGGTCTTACTGAATGTACATCCGGCAGACGGTATAAGGGCATATGAAGATTGCTATAAGGATATGGGAGAATTTATGGGTGTAGATATTAAAAAGGAAGAACCTGTACTTTTTGATATTGCCGATGATAAATTCAGAGAAGGAT
Source organism: uncultured Lachnoanaerobaculum sp. (assembly GCA_916720285.1). Classification (GTDB taxonomy): domain Bacteria; phylum Bacillota; class Clostridia; order Lachnospirales; family Lachnospiraceae; genus Lachnoanaerobaculum. Next base: position 16,798 of record CAKAQP010000026.1, read on the forward strand.
ATTTTAAACATGTTCATCATCCTCTTGAAAAGCAGGGAGTCGATTACTGGTGGATAGATTGGCAACAGGGGGAAAATTCAGGACATAAGGGACTTGATCCTCTATGGCTTTTAAACTACTTTCACTA
>CAKAQP010000027.1 GCA_916720285.1 uncultured Lachnoanaerobaculum sp.
TCTTCTTCTCTCTAAAACTTTGAATAAATATAATGGAGCAAAGCATTCTAAACATATACTTGGCGGCATTTATGGGAGTAAGATAACTTATTCCGGCCACTCTTTCATCCATCTCACCCTGTATCTCACATACTTTCACGCCTTGCTTTATCAGATATGATATTGTGTCCGGCTCCGGTGCATAGTTAAGTCTAAGTGCAAACTCGGCAATCAGTTTTTCATTATACATTCTCATACCTGAGGTGGGATCATGGATGGTAGCACCTGTACTTAATTTTATTGCAAGAGCAATAAGTCTTGAACCGAGCATCCTCATTGTAAATGGCTTTTTCTTGGTTACAAATCTTGAAACGATGACTATATCACATTCCTCACATTTTTTTCTCATTTCAGGTATATATTCAGGTCTGTGCTGTCCGTCTCCGTCAAATTGCACAGCATATTTATAGCCATGCTTGTGTGCATACTTCATACCGGTTTGAAAAGCACCTGCAAGTCCCAAGTTTACCGGCAAATCTATAATATTAAATCCTCTTTCTCTGCAGATTTTGGATGTAGAGTCAATGGAGCCGTCATTTACAATCACATAGTCCACATCATTTAATGTATTTGTAAGTCGCTCTATTACATTTGCAATATTCTTTTCTTCATTAAACGCCGGTATTATTACCAATGTATCAGCCATATCTATCTCCAAAACTCTCTGTTCATACTAAAGGCTCTAACAATACTCCTCGGCAGTTTCTTGTAATTTTTCCCTGCCAAAAATCCCGCATATTTGCAGGCACTTATATATATAAGCCTGATTGCACTGATATATGAGTGTGTGGAAAGAAGGTGCTCCATAGTTTTTAATACCATTTTTTTGCCTTCGTTTTCACTTTTTATATTCTTAAAGATATCAGAATTGCTTGCCTGTGACACTCCGATATCAAAATTTCTTTTAAACTGTGCGACTCCGCTGTAGTTATGAGAATGTATTACCTTTGCCCATGCCTCATATTTTATAAAATATCCGTTTTCTATAAGCTTATAGGCGAAAAGCATATCTTCATTCAAAATCTGACCGGTATCAAATCTTCCCAAAGCATCAAAAGTTTCTCTTTCATATGCCGCACAGACATTTGAAGCAAAATATGTCTTAATTCCAAGCGTCTGTCTTTCATTAAATGACTTTATCATTGACTCTGTAGGATAATTAAATTCTCTTGTAAACTTCTCGATTTTATTTGCATTTTTATCAGGTACCTGTCTTGCATAAGTCATCTTGATAGACTTATCCATACCTCTCAGCAAATATTCAATAGTCTTCTTATCAAAACAGACCGCATCCTGAGTCATGCAAACAAAATACTCGGCCTTTGACTTTGAAACTCCGAAATTTCTGGTAGCCCCATGGTCAAAATCCTGCTTTTCTATATGCTCCAATATAAGTTCGGTATCGCTTTCTTCAAAAAGCTCTTTTAATTTCTCTTCTATCCCGGTCTTATCCCATATAGTTTTATCTGTATTTATAATAATAATCTTACCCGGCGCCACTGTCTGAGCCAGAAGTCTTTTTATTGATACCAAAAATTTATTGTCAGGTTTGTATGTAGGTATTATTACATCTACTAAATTCATTTTTTAACCTTTCTGAGTCCGAAAATCACTGCAACAAGGAAGGATATTGAAAGTAACAGCATGGTTATCATATATGCAAAAGCCGCTCCGTTCATTCCGAAACTCTTTACCATGAAATCACTGATAAAGTATGCAAACACCGCCCCTATAGCATATATTGAAAATATAACTCCTGTCATTTCAAAGATAACCAGACAGTAATATCCGAGATTTACTATTGCATAAAGTCCGCCACCAAGTATTACCAAAACCAAGGCAGGTTTGTAAGGTTCTATTGCATTTCCCACATCACCAAGCACAAGCTTGAATGCAGGTATTCCGAGAATATAAGCCGCAAGCATTCCAAATAAAGTGGCCACAAATATAAATACAGCAATCTTTGATATTGTCGAAATAAACTTTTTTCTGTTACCTGTCTTATACAGCAATGAAAGTTTTGTAAGTATCGGCCTTATTATAAAGCCTGCCATCAGATTTATAATGGATGTCGGAATAAATATTATGCTGAAGTAGCCGTTTAGCTCCTCTCCAAGTCTGTAATTTACAGCGTACTTTGCCGCCGCAAAGATATAAAGATCTATAAAAGCTCCTAAAAAAAGCCATTTGCTCTTATTTATTAAGCTTATATAAGAGTTCTTTTTTACAACTTTATCAGGACCTAATCTTCTTAAAGGCAGTATATCAAAAATTATTGCAGCTATCACTATACTCGGTAAAAGCGCCAAAGAACTTAATTTTAAATCCTTGGTAAATCCAAGTGTAACAAGGAATATGCCTACACAAAATATTGTTCTGAAAAGTGTTGCCTTTCCTGTCATATCAAGCCTGTCCTGCCTTTGCATTTCAGACTCAAATATATCACAAAATCCGTCTAAAATCTTATACAGTGACAAAATCATATATACTTCAAAGACATAGCTGTCCTTAGTCATAATAATTGTATATACAAAGCCTGCCAAAACAGCCAGAGCCGAGGTAATAACTCTAAGCCTCAGATAATCTCCGAAACTGTATTCATTTGAAATATCGGTAACCTGTATCGGTCTCATTCCAAAGTATGAAACTATATAAAGTTGCTGGCCTAATGTAGAAAATCCGAAGAAAAATATTCCTCCTGCATACGCTCCTGCAAGCTTTGTTACAGCCACACCCAGCAGCATACTTGTAACAGCATATACAAGGCTTCCCAGCATATTCCAAAAATATGCACTTCTTTCTTTACTGTCCATAATATATCCAAATCTATTTTAATTCCACCATGGTTATTTCTTTTGCAAAGCAGCCGTATTTTTTAACACTTAAATCATTAAGTTCCATGCCGCCGCAAAGTCTTATAATTGCTTCCAGCTCGTTTACTCCGGCATTGTGAGTAAAAGGATATCCTCCTCCAAATCTCGCATTCATATCTATTATATAGGCTTTCCCGTCTGATAAGAGTATATCCATATCAAGATTTCCTATATGAAAAAGGCTATTTGCTATCTTCTTTCCTACAGCTTTAAGCTCGCTGTTTTCGGTAACCTCTGCAATATCGGTTTCACCGGATCTCATTGCATATTTTCTCTTTACCGTAACACTTAAGTTCTCGCCTTTAAGATCATTGAAAATATCCAGTCCAAACTCATCTCCTTTGATTTTTTCCTGTATAAGTATTGCTCTGTTCATATCGGCATTTGACTCAAATCTTAAATAAGATTTTTGAATACTTCTCTTTGCCTTTTCATAGAGAACTTCAAGTTCTTTTTTATTCTCAGCTTCAAATATGCTTAGAGATCCCACTCCCCATCTTGGTTTTAAAATATAAGTTTTTTTATGAAAATCAGCATATTCAAGTGCCTTATCAAGATCCAAATAGGTCTCCGGCACAGGCAAATTTATCTTCTCAAGATATTTAAGCATTTCAAATTTATCATTACAAATATTTATAATATCCTCATTTGAAACAATGACCTTTACACCCAAAGCCTCAAGTCTGCTTTTATTCTTTGCAAGTATCATAAGGTCAATGTCAAAGAGTGAAATTAAAATATCTATTTTTTCATTTTTGCATATTTCCAGTAGAAACGGAATATATTCTTCATCATATATAAGCGGTGACTCAAAAGCCTTATCAGCTACACTCATAGCTGTTGTATTCATATCCGAATTTGTTGCTACAATATTTCCGATTAATCCAAGGTCCTTATATATATCCCTTAAATAATCGATTATATATGCTCTTCTACCCACACTGGTCAAAAGTATATTCATTATTATCTCACCTTACTCACTATCATCTTAAAGTTCTCATTTTTCATAACTACAGCCAATGCTATATAAATAATTACACCAAGCACTATCTGTATCAAAAGGCTTAAAATACCGATTCCTATATGCTTACCTGCAATATAAATAATAATTCCCATAATTATAGCAGGTATGAAGTTATTTAAAGCATCCATACTCTGTTCTTTTAGTGTGTAGCCCAAAAGCCTTTCATTCGGCGTGGCATTTATATATGCACAGATCAAATCTGAAAAAGCCTTAAGCCCTACAAACACAAATACATTATACCTTATTCCTATCAGCAATATGGCAATTCCAAGGATCTTTTTTATAATCTCAAGCTTTAAAAATATATCACTTCTGCCCATAGCATTTAATGCCTCAAGGTTTGATACATGAATCGGCCAAAATACATATGAAAAACACATCATCTGCAAAAACGGTATTGCAATCCTCCACTTTTCTCCAAGCAGTAAAAGTATCAGATTGTCACTGACTGCCGCCAGACCGCACATCATAGGTGCCACCACAAATGTGGAAAGTCTTACCGATGACTTTAAAAGTGATTTTACATCCTCCTTACTTTCCTGTTTCTTTGACATGGCAGGAAGAAGTACGGACTGTATGGCTGATGAAAGATTGCTTACTACCAGCTTTGGAAATTGCTCACCTCTGTTGAATGATCCAAGCATATCTTCACTGTATGCCTTACCTATGACAAGTCCGTGTATATTTGTAAAAATTGTATCTATAAGTGATGCCGCCAAGAGCTTTGAGCCATAGGCAAACATGGTTTTTAGTCTCTCCAAGCTGAACTTAAGCCCCGGAAAATATTTTATACCTATACCGAGTATTATAAGGAGTGCAAAATAATAGACTATCTGCTGAAACACTAAAGCCCAGACCTTTGCTCCCTCAAGTGCCATAATTACACTCACGCTGCCTGAAATCACAGACGAAAGAAATGTTGCTATGAAAAGTGTTTTAAACTTCATATTTCTGGCAACATATGAATTTTCTATTGATATAATACTCCCGGGCAGTATTATTATGCCCATAACTCTAAGTATGTCGGTAAGCTCGGGATTTTTATAGATACCTGCTATGACAGGAGAGCCCAAAAATAACAGTATATATATCACCACCGATAAAAGTACATTAAAAATCAGCACAGATGAAAAGTCCAAATCATCTGCATGAAACTTTTGTATCAGTGCTGAGGCAAAACCGTTTTGTACCAAAACATTTGCTATTGTTGTAAATATCAAAACTATTGCAACTATTCCATACTCTGAGGGACTTAAAAGCCTTGCGAGGAGTACGGATACTATAAACTGGACTCCCTGTGAACCCCCGTTTTCAAGTATTTTCCAAAAAAGAGATGTGGAAATCTCACTTTTATTTTTTTTATTCATCAGATATTCAACATCTCTCCTAATGTAAGTATTTTTGAACTTTTAAAAAATGAATATTTCAAGATATCTCTTATCTTTGATATTCTGTTTTTTGATTTCATATTTGCAAAGGCATTTAAGTATTTGTGTGCATAATATGTATCGGCCAACCTGCTTTTTCCAAGTTCACTCTTATATAATCTTAAAAACTCCTCTACTTGTGCAAACATACAGTCGTAATTTTCTCTTATCCTTTGCTTGTTTCTCTTTCTTATATTGCGAAGTTCCAGCGGATTCTTTGCACCAAGTTCATTGCTTTCATGTTGACGATATTTTACAAGGCACTCATTAAGATATCCCACCTTACCGAATGTAAAAGCGATCATTCCAAGCCACCAGTCGTGCATAAAAGAAACCTCAGGTCTTTTGTATATATCAAGCAATGCCTTATTTATTATCACCGTATTTCCTGTGATATTGTTTTCAACCAGATATCTTGAAAAACTTTCTTTAGTACTTATTGTATAAAGGTATTTTGACTCTTCTTTTGCATACTTTATGGCTTCACTTATACCTGTAAGCTCGGACATTTTTTTATTTTGTGAATTCAGGTTTTCATCCACTATCTCCAAATCCGAATGCACAAGTATCGGCGTTTCTTTGCCATACCTTCTTTCAAGCCTTTGTACAGCCTTCAGACTTTTTTTGAGTCTATCTCTTTCCCAAAAGTCATCCTGATCGCATAGTGCAATATATTCAGCATCAGCCATATCAAGCAGATTGTAAAAGTTTTCTTTCGCGCTATGAGTATTGCTCTGAACAACATTTATCTTTTCGCCCAATACGCTCTCATAGCCTCTTAATATTTCAAGTGTACAATCGCTTGAATTATCATCACTTGCAAGTATTTTGTAGTCCGTATAGCTTTGATTTATTATACTTTCTATCTGCTCAGACAAAAATCTTTCACCGTTATAGGTCGCAAGTAAAATCTCTATCATAAACTTTCCTACACTAACCCGAAAATAATCACTTCAAGTCTTACAAATGCAAAGAAAACTTTTGCAAATATCTGCTGAAGAGGGTTTATATTCAGATAATTTTTATAAAAATACATTGTGGACTCTTCTCTGATTTTCTGGCGTGAATAAAGGCTCTTTAAACTTTTTTTGATGCTTGCGGAATGTATATGCTTATACTTATATCCTGTAATGACGGCCGTCTTTAAACCGATACTTTCCATCTTTTTTGAAAGCAGATCCTCCTCACCGTATAAAAACATCTTTTCATCATAACCGCCGACCTTTATAAAGGCGTCAACTCTTACCATAAGTAGTGCCCCAAGTACAGCGCCTACTTTTCTTATCTTGGCATTATAAAAGTTTCTGTCATAATGAAGTGCCTTTGTAAAGATTCGTCTGCATATAGGACCGTTCTCCGCCAAGGAATGAAGAAAATCTCTCATCGGCCAACATGACGCGCCTTTTAATACATTTTCTCTGCCGCCATATACATCATTTGTTTCTACCAAAGGAGCGCATATGCCGATATTTTTATTTTTTTCCATAGCTGACTTTAATGCTTTAATCACTCGTTCTTCAAAGTCTGTATCCGGATTTGCAATCAAAGCCAAATCCATTCCAAGTTTTTTCGCTACAAAAATACCGATATTATTTCCGGCGCCGTATCCTTTGTTTTCATGGTTTTCTACAAAGTATATTTTTTCATTATCTTCGCAGTAGCTTTTTAATCTGATTCTTGAATCATCATTTGAAGCATTGTCTACCACAATTACTTTATCAAATACATCATAATTTGCCGTATTTCCAAGGACTTTTAATGTATTATCCGCATCATTATAATTTAATACTACTAAAGCTAATTTCATTTGCTCTCCTTATTTTCTTTCAGAATGCTTCTTGTATGCTTTATCTATGTAATACTCGGATATTCTTTTTCTTAATGTCGGACAAATACATGTAATCAAATCCATCATATGATATATGAGCATATACAGATTCTTTCCCTTTTCTATAGGAACATCTCTAAAAGGAGTCTTTTTCTTAAAGTAATAGTATGCTTTCTTATATGGATTCATGCTTCCTGCTATCCATGGCCTTTCATCTCCGGCAAAATGTAATATTACCGGTCTTCTCTTTGCTTCTTTTAGATCTTTCTTTGTGTAGGAAATGCTTGCACCATAAACTTTAATAAATGAATTATATGAAAAATATTTATAATTTGAAAAGAAATTATACTTAGGTAAAAGCTTCTTTATCTTCCATCTGAGTACACCGTTTATAGCATCCTGCTCTCCGAAAAGACTCTTATCCCATATACTTTTGCTGTAGCTTATAGTCTTTTCACCGAGATTATTCTCTCTCCACTTTTTAAGATCGATAAGTAGCAGCCCGGCATTTACATAAGACGCCTCAAAATCAAGTCCTATTTCATACCTTACTCTTTCAAGTACTGTAGGCTCTTCCACTGCAGCTATTATATTTTCTCCAAGCTCTGTATTGTATAATTCCCTTATAGAGTGCAATATAACCATATCACAATCCAGATAAAGTATTCTATCAACATCTTCAGGCAAAATCTCACCTACCAGCAGTCTACCCATCTTACTGATATCAAATGTTGAATCCTGCAAACCTGTATCAAAATATTTTGATGTATCTTTAAATTCTATTATTTCTACATCTCTGCCAAACCTTTTTGCTATACTTTTCAATTTGCCCAAAGAGTCCTCACCAATTCCTGTGGAAATGATGAAGACTCTGATATCTTTTTCGTTTCTGTTTCTTTCGTATAGAGAATATAAGCTGACACCCAGGTGCACTGCAAATTTTTCATTTGCTATATAAACTATATTCATACTTACCTCATTTATTATTATATGAACATAAAGGAATACACACTTTAATACGCATGTATTCCTTTAATAAAAGTACTTTTAATAGAACAATCTATTTACTGCAGAGAATAAAGCTCTGATAGATGATCTTGTGATATTACCTGAAATACCCACACCATAAGTGGTCTTTCCGCTTTCCACATCAAGCATATGAATATATGAAGCCGCCTTTGCATTTGAACCTGATGTAAGAGCATGCTCATTATAATCAAGAACCTTAATTCCCTTACCGACAACATTTTCAAGGCCTCTTTTAACAGCATCGATAGGACCGTTTCCGGTACTCTCAAACACTTTCTCTTCACCGTTAAATGTGTATGTAACCTTAACATATGTAGAGAAATCTCCGTCCTCATCGGCATCAGTGATAATACATTTGTTGAAATGCAGAGGTTCTTTCTTCTCAATGTAATTCTTTTCAAATTCCTTGTAGATTTCTTCCGGTGAAACTTCACCCTGTACTTCTGAAATCTTTTGAATAATATCTGCGAATTCCTTGTGCATACCCTTCGGCAATTTGAAGCCATAGAATGTATCCATGACGAATGCAACTCCGCCTTTGCCTGACTGTGAGTTTATTCTTACTACAGGCTCATACTCACGACCTATATCTGCAGGATCTATAGGTAGATATGGAACTTCCCAGTATGGGTTGTTTCTCTGTCTCATCGCCTGAACGCCTTTATTTATAGCATCCTGATGAGAACCTGAAAAAGCTGTAAATACAAGCTTTCCTGCATATGGATGTCTCGGGTCAATGCTCATCTTTGTGGTTCTTTCATATACATCTATGATTTCTTTAATATTGCTGATATTAAGATTCGGATCAATACCCTGTGAAAACATATTGTAGGCAATATTAAGTATATCCACATTTCCTGTTCTCTCACCGTTTCCAAAAAGTGTACCCTCCATTCTGTCGGCTCCTGCCAAAAGCGCAAGCTCCGCAACAGCTGTACCTGTACCTCTGTCATTATGAGGATGTGTGGAAAGTATAATCGCCTCTCTGTTTTTTAGGTGTGTACTCATCCACTCTATTCTGTCTGCAAATACATTAGGTGTTGTCATCTCAACAGTGTTCGGAAGATTGATTATTATCTTCTTATCTTTTGTAGCGCCCCATGCATCTACAACGGCGTCACATACATCAAGTGCAAAATCAAGTTCTGTTCCCATAAAGCTCTCAGGTGAATATTCCAATATAATTTCACCGTCATGGTCTTTCATGTACTTCTTTACAAGATCCACACCTTCAAGTGCAATATTTTTTATTCCTTCTCTATCAAGAGCGTATACTACATCTCTTTGTAATGTATCAGTGGAATTATAGATATGCATTATACATTTTTTAATTCCCTTTATAGCTTCAAAACTTCTTTTTATAAGATGCTCTCTACACTGGCAAAGTATCTGTACTACAACATCATCCGGTATAAGTTTTCTGTCCACAAGCTGACGAAGGAAGTCAAATTCTATCTGGGATGCTGCCGGAAAACCTATCTCTATTTCCTTAAAGCCCAACTTTACAAGCAGATTAAACATCTCTATCTTTTCTTCTACCACCATTGGCTCGACCAATGCCTGATTGCCGTCTCTTAGGTCTGATGAACACCATATAGGTGCTTTCTCTATTTGCTTATTCGGCCATGTTCTCTCTTTAAAATCCACTACAGGATTTCTCTTATATCTTTCAATATGATACATTTAATCTCTCCTCTTTCCTAATCTAAGTTTAAGCTTTGTCCCATTCTCTGATTTTTGTCCCCCTATATTAAAAGTCCTTCTTTTTCCATAACTTTTATTACTTCATCTGTATATTTTTCGCATTCTTCCATGCTCTTTGCTTCTACCATTACTCTGATAAGAGGCTCGGTACCGCTTGGACGAAGAAGTATTCTTCCGTCATCTCCAAGTGCTTTGCTTACAGCATCTACCGCCTCAAGCACCGCCTTGTTTTCTCCGGCTTTTTGCTTATCCACAACTCTCACGTTCTTTAGAACCTGTGGGAAGATATCCACTTCGCTTGCAAGTTTTGACAGAGTCTGCTTGGTTTCAAGCACTACCTCCATTACCTTGAGTGATGTAAGTATTCCGTCACCTGTTGTGGCATGTTTTGCAAATATAATATGTCCCGACTGCTCACCGCCAAGGCAGTGACCGTTATTTTGCATATTTTCATATACATATTTATCACCTACAGCGGTCTTTTCAAAATTTATATTTTCTCTTTCAAAGGCTTTATACAGTCCGAAGTTTGACATAACGGTTGTAACTACAGTATTGTTGAAAAGCTCTCCCCTCTCCTTCATATACTTACCGCAAATATAAAGGATCAGGTCTCCGTCCACCACATTACCGTTCTCATCAACACAAAGGCATCTGTCGGCATCTCCGTCATAGGCAAAACCTATATCGCAACCGTTTTCCAAAACACATTTTTGAAGACTTTCTATATGTGTTGAGCCGCAGTCGGTATTTATATTTATACCGTCAGGATTGTTATGAATCACATAGGTATCGGCTCCCAAAGCATCAAAAACATTCTTTGCAATACTTGAAGCCGAACCGTTTGCAAGATCCAGCGCCACCTTCTTTCCTTTAAAGGATCTGGTAGCTATAGAGATAAGATATCCTATGTATCTGTTTCTGCCTGCGGCATAGTCTATAGTTCTTCCTATATTTTCCTTTGTTGCAAAAGGAATAGAATCTGCAGGTCCGTCGATATAGCTTTCTATCTTTTCTATAACTTCCTCTTCAAGCTTTTCACCCTTGCCGTTGATTACCTTTATGCCGTTGTCATAGTATGGATTATGACTTGCGGAAATCATTATTCCGCAATCGAAATCATCACTTCTTACAACATAGGATACACTTGGTGTTGTAGTAACATGTAGCAGATATACGTCCGCTCCGGATGCTGTAAGTCCCGCTACCAAAGAATATTCAAACATATAGCTTGATCTTCTTGTATCCTTACCTATAACAACCCTGCATTTTTTTCCGTCCTTAGAGTAGAAGCTTCCCAAAAATCTTCCGACCTTATATGCATGTTCAACTGTAAGGTCTATGTTTGCTTCTCCTCTAAATCCGTCTGTACCGAAATATTTTCCCATTAGCTATTCTCCAGTTCTGACAAGTATCTCTTTAGGGCATCCTGCCATGAAGGCAAAAGCTCAAATCCGTTCTTTGTCAGCTTTGATTTATCCATTCTTGAGTTGTGAGGTCTCTTTGCCTTCACCGGGAAAGCGTCAGAGTTCACAGGTGTAACCGCTACATCAAGGTTTGCCTGCTTAAATATCTCACAGGCAAATTCATACCAGGAACAAAGACCCTCATTAGTAGCATGATATCTTCCGTATTTATCGGTTAAAATCATATCCACCAAAAGTCTTGAAAGATCGGGAGTATATGTAGGTGAACCGATTTGATCGTTTACCACGCTTACAGCTCCTCTTTCCTTTCCAAGTCTAAGCATTGTTTTTATAAAGTTGTTTCCATGAAGGCCGAACACCCAAGAAATTCTTACTATAAAATATTTCTCAAGTAATTCTTCAACATATAACTCTCCCTTATATTTTGCCATACCGTAAATATTAAGAGGTGCTCTCTTATCATCCGGTTCCCATGGTCTTTCGCCCTCTCCGTCAAATACATAGTCTGTAGAAATATACATCATGGAAAGGTCAAGCGCCTTTGCCACCTTCGCAATATTTTTTGTACCTTCTGCATTTATCTTAGTTACGAGGGCTTCATTATCTTCTGCCGCATCCACTGCGGTATATGCCGCACAGTGGATTATTGCATCAAGCTTTTTTTCACCATTGATTTTTTCTATTACTTCCTTTGTCGCCTCAGGATCTGTAATATCCAAATCATCAATGTCTATGCCTATCGCATCAATATTTCTATTTGACAACTCACAAAGAAGATCGCTTCCAAGCTGACCCTTTGCGCCTGTTACCAATACTCTCATTAAAGTCTTTCTCCATACATATTCTCAAAATACTTTGTGTATTCACCACTGATGATATGCTCCCACCACTCTTTATTGTTAAGATACCATTCAATAGTTTTTACAATACCTGTATCAAATGTATACTCAGGCTTCCATCCAAGCTCAGTCTCTATCTTGGTCGGATCTATAGCATATCTTCTGTCATGTCCCGGTCTGTCTGTTACAAATTTTATAAGACTCTCAGGCTTACCAAGTGCCTTAAGTATTGTCTTTACAACTTCAAGATTGGTTCTCTCATTGTGTCCGCCGATATTGTAAACTTCACCGACTCTACCCTTTCTTACCACAAGGTCAATAGCCTTACAATGGTCTGTAACATAGAGCCAGTCTCTTACATTATCACCTTTTCCGTATACAGGAAGTTCTTCATCATTAAGTGCTCTGCTTATGATAAGCGGAATAAGCTTCTCAGGGAAGTGGTATGGACCGTAGTTATTTGAACATCTTGACACTGTAACAGGAAGACCATATGTTCTATGGTATGCAAGCACGAAAAGGTCCGCACTTGCCTTTGATGATGAATATGGGCTTGATGTATGTAGCGGTGTCTCTTCTGTAAAGAATAAATCAGGTCTGTCAAGTGGAAGATCTCCGTATACCTCATCTGTTGATACCTGATGGTATCTTTTAATTCCGTACTTTCTGCAGGCATCAAGTAAAGTTGTTGTTCCCATAACATTTGTTCTTACGAAACTCTCAGGATCTGTGATTGATCTGTCTACATGGCTCTCTGCAGCAAAGTTGATTACAACATCAGGCTTCTCTTCTTCAAACAGCTTGAAAATAAATTCTCTGTCTGCGATATCGCCTTTTACAAACTTGTAATTCGGTGCATTTTCCACCGGCTTTAAAGTCTCCAAATTCCCTGCGTATGTAAGAAGATCAAGGTTTATAATCATATCCTCAGGATACTGATTTACCATATAGTGAACAAAATTTCCGCCGATAAAGCCGGCACCGCCTGTAACAATAATTTTCATATTAACCTCTTTTTTAGTTTTAATTTTATTAACGAGCCTGATTTTCAAAGCTTCGCAGTTTTCCTACATAAATATAATTAGTGTACATCATCTATATACTTACCATCATATACATCTTTCAGATATTTACCATACTGATTTTTCTTAAATATTTCATAAGCCTTCAAAAGCTCTTCATCACTTATCCAGCCGTTTAAGTATGCTATTTCCTCTAAACATGCAATCTTTCTGTGCTGATGTGTTTCAATTGTATAAACAAAGTTTGTAGCCTCTACAAGACTCTCATGTGTTCCTGTATCAAGCCATGTAAAGCCCTTTCCAAGTAACTTTACATCAAGTTCTCCCTTTTCAAGATAGATTCTGTTAAGATCTGTAATTTCAAGTTCACCTCTGGCAGAAGGCTTTAAGTTCTTGGCATACTCTACTACATCATTGTCATAGAAGTAAAGTCCTGTAACACAGTAATTGCTCTTTGGCTTTTCCGGTTTTTCCTCTATTGAAATCGCTTTACCGTTTTTATCAAACTCCACGATTCCAAATCTCTCGGGATCATCTACATAGTATCCGAATACTGTAGCCCCTTTTGTCTTTGAAGCTGCTGATTTTAAGTGATTCTTAAGCCCGTGCCCGTGGAAAATATTATCTCCGAGTATCATTGCTACAGGTTCATTACCTATGAAATCCGCTCCGATAATAAATGCCTGTGCCAGTCCGTCAGGACTTGGCTGAACGGCATACTCTAATTTAAGTCCGAAATGCGCACCGTCTCCAAGCAATTCTTTAAATCTCGGAGTATCTTCAGGTGTGGAAATTATAAGTATCTCTCTGATACCTGCCTCCATCAATACAGAAATAGGATAGTAAATCATCGGCTTGTCATAAATAGGTAATAACTGTTTTGATGTTACCTTTGTAAGCGGATATAATCTTGTGCCGCTACCACCTGCTAATATAATACCTTTCATTGTTCGTCCTCACTTTCACCGGGTTTTTTCGATCTCAAAGCATTTGCCTTTGTAAGTTTCAGTAACTTTTATAATACCATAATTTGATAAAACTGTGAAGAAATAAAAAAACTTGCACCAGGTTTATCCTTAATGCAAGTTTTGTAATATTATATAATAACACTGGACCAAAGACTTCTCATGTGTATATACAATGAGCAATCCACAATATAAGTCAATTATCCTCTCCATGTCTCTGTAGTATTAAATAAAATAATTTTCTGTATCGATTACCAATCATATAAATATAGATATTACAAATATGATACAGCATACAAGAAAGTATACTACATAGTACTTATTCTTTGTTCTGGTTTCTACATAATACAATCTGCCTAGAATATGATAATACATTCCTAAAATTATGATAGATACAGCCCCTGCAATGAATAATCCTAAATTATTTTCAAAACTCAATATCGGCTTGAGTCTATGCAGAGCAAGTGATGATACTGCAAATATCCACAGTGCAAACGGAACAAACTCATATTTATAATATTTTTTATTCATTATCCTTTTACTTTCAACCCAACCTATTTACTAACCTTTTTAAATCACCTCAATTCCTTATATTAGTATTCGTAATCCCTATATGAATATACAAATATCTACGAATGCGGATTGCTCACGTTCCTGTTACTACACTTAATATAACATTTTCCCTTTATTTTTTTCAACAGTAGTTCATTAAATTCATCTGTGATTTATTTTTTATCGTTATATAAAACACTTTTAATTTCACTATCCATTAAATCTATTTTATATCTGCTATCTATTATCTCATCCGATATGCTTTGCAGGAACGAAATAAACTCTTCTCTGAAAAAATATAATTCTTTTCTTTTAATACAGTCTAATATATTATTTACAATCCAGTAGACCATCTCATCCTTATAAATTTTATTTACATTATCTATAACATTTTTATATGCGTTTATCTTGTACATGTAGTTTTCTTTGGAAAAAGTTCTGGAAATAGATTTATCTCTAATAAAATAATAATTCAGATACTTCTTAACATACACTATACTGTTAGATTTACTTATAATCTCAGGAATTAATAACAGATCCTCAAAGTACTTACTTTCAAATGAAAATCTGTCCCATATCTCTCTTTTGTAAAGCTTATTCCATGCAAGTTGCATATACTTGCCATCTTTCAAGTATTTACCGACCGGTACTATGCCGCCTTCTAAATTTAAACTTTCGATTTCTTCTTTTATTCCATTTTCATGCACTTTAATAACATCACAAAATGCAATATCCGCTTTTTGAGATGTTATTGCCCTATAAAGTTCCTTATATATGTCTTTATTTACATAGTCATCTCCGTCAAGAAATGCGATATAATCTCCGTTTGAGTTCTGCACTCCATAGTTTCTTGCTTTTGATACCCCACCACTTTTTATATGAAATACCTTTACATTATCATTCTTACAAGTAAACTCGTCAGCTATTTTCCCCGAATTATCTGTGCTTTCATCGTCAACTATTATTATCTCTATTCCACAAAAGCTTTGATTTAATAACGAGTCTATGCATCTATGTAAATACCTTTCCAAATTAAATACAGGTATAATTACTGAAATACTATACTTGTTCATTATTCACATCACTTCCCACTTAAATGATACCCCCTACTATAAATACTAAAAATTTCTCATCATGAAAAATTTTGTGATTTTAAAAAAGGATTGTATGTTACTATCCTTTTAAAACAAACATACAATCCTTATAATTTATTTATGTCCTGCTACATCCAGACGAACCAATGCTCTTCTGAGTGCAAGCTCCGCTCTGGCAACATCTATACCGTCCCTTTGAGAAAGTCTCTTTTGGGCTCTCTCCTTTGCCTCTTTAGCTCTGTTAACATCTATCTCATCACTGTACTCACATGAATCGGCAAGTATTGTAATCTCATCCTGTAAGATTTCCGCAAAGCCTGAGTGAAGTGCACAAGTCTTTACACTTCCGTCTTCACTATGTATAGATAATTTACCCGGTGCTATTACATTTACCATAGGGATATGTTTGGCATATATACCTACATTTCCCTGTGTTGTGGTAAACTCCACCATTGTAGCATCCCCTTCAAAAAAAACATGGTCGGGACACATTATCTTTAATGCAAACTTGTCCATACTACCTCCTATTTAGAGGCACGCTCTACAACCTCGTCGATAGTTCCTGCATTTAGGAAATATTGCTCAGGTATATCATCATGCTTTCCTTCAAGAATTTCTCTAAATCCTCTGATAGTCTCTGATAGAGGTACATACTTTCCGTCAATTCCTGTAAACTGCGTTGCCACGAAGAAAGGCTGTGAAAGGAATCTCTGGATCTTTCTTGCTCTTGCTACAGTAAGCTTATCTTCTTCAGAAAGCTCATCCATACCAAGCATGGCAATAATATCCTGTAACTCTTTATACTTTTGCAATACCTCTTGCACACTCTGTGCTACCTGATAATGCTCTTCTCCAACTATATGAGGTGAAAGTATTCTTGAAGTAGAACCAAGAGGATCTACCGCAGGATAAATACCCATCTCCACTATAGAACGGTCAAGAACCGTAGTAGCATCAAGGTGAGCGAATGTATTTGCAGGAGCGGGGTCGGTAAGGTCATCCGCAGGCACATATACAGCCTGAACAGATGTGATGGAACCGTTCTTTGTAGAAGTGATTCTCTCCTGAAGCGCACCCATCT
>CAKAQP010000028.1 GCA_916720285.1 uncultured Lachnoanaerobaculum sp.
TCAAAACAGGCATGGAATAGTATGCATTCTTTTTATTTTTCAAATCTATAAACCACTCTCCACCAATATGTTTCCTGAAAGTCTCACCTATGTATACTGTCAAATAGTCTAAGGTCTTCGTATCTCCTATCAAATCCTTTATCTCAATGTAATTACTAAGAATCCATTTTTCCAACTCATCCAAAGACTCTATGCTGTAGTCAAGTTTTAAATTGTTTTCTTTTGCAAATGAATCTGTAAAATACTCCATTTTAAAGGGTATAAGAATTATCCATTCTTCAAAGTTTTCCCTCGTATAAGCCATCTTTTATCTCCATTAAACTAATTTATTTTACTGTTAAATGATTCCAATATTTTTTTCAGCATTCTAAATTTTACCGGATTAAACTGTGCATATCTAAGCGGTAAGTCGAATATTGTATTACTCCATACAATACTCTTTTTATGGCTGAATGTATCAAATCCAAATTTTCCATGATATGAACCCATTCCGCTGCTTCCCACTCCTCCAAACGGCATATAGTGATTTGATACCTGAATGATAACATCATTTATACATCCGCCACCATATGAAACACTCTTGATAATATGCTTTGCTCTTGCTTCATTTTCTGTAAATACATAACATGCCAAAGGCTTTTCACGCTCTTTTATCGTTCTTATCGCCTTTTTTATATCATCATATTCTATAATCGGAAGCAGCGGTCCGAATATTTCTTCTTTCATAATCTCATGATTAAAGTCCACATCCGGTAAAATAGTCGGCTCTAATCTACGAACTATATCATCACCTCTTCCACCTATTATATTTTCCTCTGTTTTTATTAGATTTATCAATCTGTTATAGTGGTGTTCATTTATTATTCTGGGATATGTATCATTATTTAATGCATTAGTATATCGTTTCTTTATCTCTTTTTTTAGATACTTTATAAACTTATCCTTTACACTGCTATGTATCAAAACATAGTCAACCGCTACACAGGTCTGTCCGGCATTAAGCAGTTTTCCCCACAGTACTCGCTTTGCGGCAAGCTTTATATTTGCTGTCTCATCTATTATGCAGGGACTCTTTCCACCAAGCTCCAAAGAAACCGGAATCAGATTCTTGCTTGCTATATTCATTACAATTTTTCCCACTCTTTGACTTCCTGTAAAGAATATATAATCGTACCTTTGGTTTAAAAGCTCATCGTAATCTATATATTCATCAACACAGAAAATATAGTTTGAATCAAACGCCTTATTTATAATATTTTTAATTATCTTTGAAGTGTAAATACTCTCTTTTGAACATTTAATTATTGCGGTATTTCCCGCTGCTATAGCAGCTATAAGAGGGGATATCGCCAGATTAAACGGGTAATTCCATGGTGCCATAATAAGTACTACTCCATAAGGCTCTGAGTAGACATAATTCTTTGACGGAAATGTAGCTATGGTTTCTTTTACCTTCTGCGGTCTGCTCCACTTTCTTACATTTTTTAAAGCCTCATTTATCTCAGCATAAATAACTGCAAGTTCAGTCATATATGCCTCAGCTTTTGACTTTAAAAGATCCTTATATAGAGCAGAAAGGATCGCTACCTCGTTTCTTTTAATCGCTTCCTTTAGCCTTTGCAACATTTCTATTCTGTAGCTGACGGTTTTGGTTACATCAGTGTTAAAGAAATCTCTTTGGTTATTTATTATATCTTTTAATTCCATTCTCATATACCATACCTCTGTTCAAGAATAATATATTTTTTCTAAGTATTACTTTCTCGAATCAATAAATCTACTTATTAACTCCTTCAGTTTATAGCGTAAAACCATGTTCTATCCCCGGATCACATTAAATTACCAATTTTCTACCAACATCCTATTTTAATCCAGCTGTATAAAATCAAGCCTTTGGGGATAATCATGATACCTTATCTAACATGTCTTTTATATAAGCTCTCAGACCATCCTCTGTATCTATTTTGTATTTCTCATTTGTCATAATATAATACTTCATAATTTGCTCTTTTGACAGCAACTCATTGGAAGGAATACTGTCATCATATCCTTTTCGGGCTTCCATCCACGGGTCCTCATTATGTGTAATCTTCTCCAATACCTTTCCACTATACATACCGAATGTATTCACAACAAGCTCAATCACTCTTTTTTCACCATCTGTTAAAGCATCCTTCGTTCCGTTTAAAATTGCAAAACGTGCATCATCTATCGGATTATATTTAAAATCTCGGAATAGTTCATAAACATCCGGATAAACAGGACCATGTATCCATGCCCTGCAATCCTCTTCAAATATTGGCTTTTTATATAACGCCAGATACAATCCCTGAATAAAGTATAATAATTTCTGTAGCATAAGAGGAGTTACCTCTTCCAGTTTTTCAAAGATATATGAAATCACCCTAAGCATTTTATCAGAAACTGAAAATAATCTTTCTATACTTTCTGCAGCAGCAAAAGCTTTTCTATATGCTGCATCTGTAAGCTTTTCACGGTTCTTTACAAGTTTCTTCTTCATGTATGTCGGTGATGAAAGTGCAGCTTTAATTATATCTGAATACTCTTTAGACGGTACCTGCCCTTCAAGATATCTGGAAATAGTTACCTCTCCAAATCCAATTGCAAGAGACAAAGGTGCTTTCCCTATATTGTAAATCTTCATAAACCTTTCTATATCATCAATAGATACCAACCCCTCTGCTAACCTATATTGATCGTCAATTTCTCGGACATTCTTATCGATAAGCCCCGGAATACTCATTTCCTCTCCACACTCTGTGCAAATAGCAGTGGTAATCGAAAAAGTATAGTCCTTATCTCTTATGTTCTTTATAATATCCTTCTTTTTCAAAATATAATCTGTCTCTTTTCTGCACTCAATGCAGAAATCTCTTCTACTCCTCTCTGACGCCATAATCCCCTCCAATTTATCTCCTATTTATTTAAAATAATATGTAAGTGGGTACTTCTGTTCATGGAACGAAATAACAATCACAAAACAGTTCTCCAGTTTATTGAATTTGATATACAATGATACGATTTTCTCTTCTGTCCCATTCCTTTCCAAAAGCTCCACATCCTTGCCGAATACATACAGATTCTCATGCTCAAATCCTTTATGCTCATTTTGAAGTACCATCGAAAAATCCATGACGGTAAGTTTCATTATGATTTCCTTTGCTTTTGCTTCATCAATAACATAATCCAAGAATAAATTAATGTTATCCTGTCGTCTTGCATTTCTATCAATTCTATACCTGTTCTTTTCAACAGCTTTCTTTACCTCTAAAAGATATTTCTCTATATTTTTTCGGTCTATATTCAATAATTTGTCCTCCGTAGAGTATATTATTTTATTCATCTATAAGATAGAATAATCTTGTGATAGCTTTTTGTCAATATCCTATCATTTATTACTCGAAAATTTTTTAAGAAGCGGACTATCGCTTCTTTGCTATATCCTATAATAACGAAACAGCCACAAGTTAATCAAAACTTGCGGCTGCTTTCGTTATTTAAATAAATCATCTAGCTATTCTAAATATAAGCATTTCATCTAATCTCACATTATCTATAGAACAAGGTATACCACCACGTCTATTTACTTCCAGTTTGTAGAAATCCATACAACTTCTTATATATTGAATTATCAGTGGAGATCTACGCTTATATCCATATTTATTTAATAAAGTTCTAAACTTTATTCTCACATAATTGCTTTCACCATATAATATTTTAATACGGGTACTTTTGAAAAACAAATCAAAATCTGAGAGTTCGCTACTTAATTGATTTATCTGTAATGTTTTATTTGTATGCTCAAAATCCATTTGTATAGCAGTTAATTCAGTATCAATTGCTTCTTTATCAAAAATATAATGCATCCAGTGATATGTATCTAAAATAAATTTCCTTTTATTTTCTCTATATAATTCTGAAAGAAGTTTTGCATCATTCTCCCATATTAGATTAAGTATTTTGCTCTCTTCCCGACATCCAATATTCATATCACTTAAAATCAATGCAATATCGATTGCCGTATAAAATAATCCATACATTATTTATCACCCTTCTCCCCATTACATCTATGGCAAAGAATCTGTAAATTCTCCACAACAGATTTACCGCCATTATTCATAGCAATAATATGGTCTACATGGAAAGGGACTCTGGTTTTGTCTGTAAATCCACAGCAAGCACAGTGGTAATTGCCTTCGCTATCTGTATACTTCTCAAAAGTACTATCTCTCAACATCTTCTCAAGATCCGGTCTGATTTTTCCAATTTCATGAAGTGGTAAGCTTTCTAAATATTTTTTTCCATATTCAACAGTTTCTATCTCATATACATCAGGATGTGCTATTTTCAACATCTCAATATCAAACTGTTTTAAGAAATAAAGCTTTCTTCCAAAGAACAAACGAAGCATATTGTCGTCACAAGAGTCCCAAAGATTATCAATATATTTAGCTTTCTCACATTCATCCATTTTATTATCCCAAATATGCCTTGCAATCTTTGATATATCAAGCTTATTTCTATCCACCTCTTCAAATGTATAGAATCTTGGTGCCTCCTCATATTGTGCATAGTATTTTATGATATTTATAACATCTCTGCTCTCATATGGTGGGATCATTTCACCACAGAAGAATGAATCCCTGCACTGCTCCTCCATTTCATCAAGCTGTTCCTGTGTTAAATACTCCTCTGTTACATCAAATGACTTGAACAATGAATGAAGTGAATCCATAAGATTCTTATAAGATTCCTGTGTACTGTCATATACCATTACCTGATATGAATGATCCATTCCGTTTTCTTCCAGGTAATTAAATGCATACATTCCTATAGGAATTCTTTTTTCAAAAGGAACTCTTTCCAAATCTGTTGTATCAACCGAATTATCAAGTATTCTTGCAAACTCCTCAATCTTTGAAATTGCAATCATTTGAATATCTCTTTTAGCACGCTCAGAATCATCACTATCTTTAAAATCATTCTCTCCTGCAAACAAGCTTTCCGGATTTACCCATGCAATATGCTCATTCCAATGGTCTATAAAAGAAACTATATATGCACTTGATGTGCCTCCTGCTGCAGTTCCTCGTAATGCTCTACCTACCATCTGTGTCATCAAAATAGAGGAAACTGTAGGTCTTGCCAAAAATACTGTTTTTGTCTTTGGTAAATCCACACCCTCAGTCAAGATATTTACATTTACCAGTACCTGTAGTTCTCCGTTTCTGTAGGCTTCAAGTTTTCTCTCATTGTCCTCTCTACTTACTGTCACTCCTGTAACACCGTCTCTGATATCAGACACAATAAAATCAGACTTAATTCCCGCTTTATTAAAAAGTGCACTGAGCTGAATAGCATGTATCACATTGACCGCAAATACAATTGTCTGTCCATATTCATCCTGTTTTTCTTTATATGTTTCAACAATCAGTTTATTACGTGCGGCACTCTCCGCCATCTGACTCGCAATATCATCCGGCAAATTATCAAGATATTGAATCCTTTCCCATGACTCAAGCCCCAGAGAATCTCCATAGTTTTCTTCAGTAAAGTAGCTTTCAAAAATAGGTTTTGAAAGAATCTGCCTGTTTATAAGTTCTTTTAATCCTATTTGATATGTTATTCCTATGTCTCCTCGTAAAACCTGACCATCACTAACACCGTCAGAGTAGATTTTTCCTAAAAGTCCCTGCTCCTCTTCTGCTGTACGGAATGGTGTGGCAGTTAGACCTATTAACTTTAAATTTGGCACCTTATCTTTTACATAGTTAATAACTTTTCTATAGGTTTTTGCAGTTGAATGATGTGCTTCATCTACAACCAAGTACAGCTCTTTCTCTCCTGCCAACCACTTATCAAGTCTTTCAATATTTCTTCCTATGCTGTCCTTACTTATAATCAATAAATTATCATCCGCCTTGATATCTATTGTTCTGTCATGACTTGATGCACCTGACACAATTCTGAATCTGAAAGAAGAAATATGTGGTACAACTTCTGTATACGCAAACTTTTGAAATGACTCCGCAGCCTGATCAAGCAGCATCTGACGATGTGCTATCCAAAGGATTTTCTTTTTCTTATCAATGGCATTTTTTAATAACCACATAGAAGCTGTATAAGTCTTTCCACCTCCTGTCGGCAGAACTACCAAAGTGCTATAAGATTCTTCTTTATTTATCTTATCAAGTGCTTCCATAGCCTTTTTCTGATGCTCATAAGGGCTTCTTATATTTGTTCCGTTCTTAGGCAAAATATCACCACAAGATTTCACTTCCACATAAGTTTTTAAATCATTTACAGAGCCTGTCTCCATCCCCATAACCTCCATTATAAATTTATTAATTTAATCTTATTTATATATTAATCTACACTCCTATAATACTTTATATATCTAAATTTCTCAACTCTAAACCTATACGTAAGATGACATGTTCTAACAATAGTCCCTCTACTCCAGTATCTCCAAAATACCCTCTATCTCTTCTCCCTCAGTCAATACAAGTGTTTTACTATATCCCTCATCACATAATAAAACTTCCCTTTCATAAGAGAAGTAGCTTCTGAGCCATTTTATAAACTCTGCATAATCATAGATCCTGTTCTTTGAGTTGAAATAATTTATCATGAATACACTTCTATCCTTAAGCATCCAAAGTTCAAACTCATACTCATCCTCGTAGTCTTCCCAACAAATATTGTACCGACAGTCCTCATCATCCTTTACCGAAATACCGACTTTAGGAAATCTTTGTTTAATGTCATTATTAAACTTCTCTAAATTAAAATCAGTATTTTCTTTATCCGTTACATAGATAAAATATGAAACAGCCATATTCCTCCCCCATAAAAGTATTAAATATCGTAAATTTTACAACAAAATGATATAATACAAGTATACAACTTTTAATTTGAAAAGGGGAGCTACAATGGCCTTTTTTATTATTTCAATAGCGCTCGGTATTCTTATATTGATGCTTCTTATGTTTACAGTTTATATGTATATAAAACTTGTAATAGCTGTAAGAACAAATACTGAAGTACCAAATTGGATGTACAAGATCGGGCAGGGATTTAAAAGTAAAATCAATATCAATTACGAAGATTTTACAGAGCCTGCAGCATTATGGGATACCAATTTTTTTATCCTTTGCTTTATTTTGGCCAATATTTTTTTCTATTTTGTAATGTATTATCAAACACAAAATTCCAATAGAGCTTTTTATATATGTGTAGGCTTGCAGGTTGTGGTTGTTTTGATAGCAATGTTATTCTACTTCATTGTAAAACTGATTTTATTTTTTATATCACTTATGTTAGGAAGACAAAGGTCACTCTACTCACCGACAAACGCTGTAATGGCCGGAATATTTGTTACCGCACTTGTATATACTCTTTGGATGCTTAGGGTAGGACTTCCTGAAAGACCTGTAAATATACAAATAGATAACAGCACTGTGGTAATAGGCGAAACAAAAGCCTCTTCTCTTTTAGCAGGCGGATTTACCTTTTACGATAAAGATGCAGACAGTGAAATTGTAAATAAACGAAACAGCCAACTTCACTATGGTGAACTTGTAGAATTGCTTCGTGACGGAAAATCTTATGGATTTATGAGTATTACTCCTACATTTAAGAATTCCGATAAACTTGAAAATTGCACCATAACATATTATGAGATACCGGGTGATAGTGAGGCTTTATCTCAGGTCAAATTTAATGATAAAGCCCTGTCAGAATTGAGTATTCAAGATTTTGAAAACAGAGATTTGGCTGATATCTTTTCACTAAAGCCTTATAATTATCATCAATATAAACGCAGTCCCTTATATACTTTACAGATGCAAACTGTAGGATACTCACTGTGGAAAAGGTACAGTATTGAGGCTGATTTTTTTGAAAATGATTCAGTACACCACTATGGTGTCAGGGCACAACATACAATTTGGGAATAATGGAGGAATAAAATGGGATTTACTATATTTGCATTGTTTTTTGGACTTTTGGTCTTACTATGCTTTCTATTAACTATTTATATGTTTTTAAGACTGGTAATTGCAGTATCTGCCGGTAAGGAAGTTCCAAAGTGGATGTACAATATCGGACAGGGATTTCAAGGTAGAATACATATAGACTATGATGATATTACCGAATCTGCTGCACTAAAAGAGGTATTATCATTTATTTTAGTATATACTTTAGCTAATATTGCCTGCATAGGTATTATATACTACAACACAAATAATTTTATGTTGTCACTTTATAACTGCTTAAAATATCAGCTAGGAATTGCAGTGCTGAGTTTGATATTTTATCACCTTATGCAACTTATATCAGTACTTGTAAGTAATCATAAAAATAAAATTTTTCGACTCTATTCAGCTTCCAACGCTGTTATAGCCGGACTATTTATTTCACTTTTTACTCTTACCCTTTTTATATCTATGGTTGGTTTTCCCGAAAAACCTGTTGTAGTACAAATAGATAAAAGTAATATAATTGTCGGTGAAACAAAGGCATCCACACTTTTGTCTGACGGCTTTTACTTCCCTGAAAAAACTGCAGACAGTGAAATAGTAAATAAGCGTAATGACCATTTTTATTATGGTGAGCTTTTGGAAATATTTCGTGATAATAAATCCTATGGTTTTGTAAGTGTTACACCTACATTAAAAGATAGCGATGCACTAAAAAACTGTACAATAACTTATTATAGGATTCCTGCAGACAGTGAGGTTTTATCGGAAGTCAGATTTAATAATACAGATCTTTCAAAGCTGAGTATAGACGACTTTAGAGAAAGGGATTTGACTGATATTTTTTCACTACATCCGATTAAATACGAAGAAGTAAAAAATGATATTTCATTTACACTTGAAATTCAGCCATCCGACTATGTTATATGGAAAAGATACAGTGTAGAGGCTGATTTCAATTCTCTTTATAAACCTGATAAATATAGTGTAAGAGCACAGCATACAATATGGGAATAGATCTTTAAAAAAATACTGTAGTAGAAGCCGCCCTTCCGCTACAGTATTTTTATTTATAATCCTTCTTTATCATTATATGTGATTACAGGCTTTCCGTCTTTATCCAGTAAAGCTGTCAGACCTCCTGCATATCCGTTTGCCTTAAACAAATAGTTTACACCTGTCTCCGTATCAACCCAAACTTCAAGTATTTCTAATACTCCCTGCCTGTAGACTTTCTTGAAACGATCCATAAAGTATCCTCCAATGTTTTCTTTAAGTATAGCATATAGTTAAACTACAATTCTTAAAGTTTCGTTTAATAATGATTGATACCTGAATAATAATCTTTATACTCAAGCCTTAAATTCCTCAAGGCAAAGTATGCCGTCTGCGGTTTCATTCAAAAATTCAATATCGTGGGAAACTATAAATATAATATTATTTTCAGTTTTCATTTCCTTTATCAATTTTGATATTCTCATCATATTCTTATAATCCATACCGCTTGTAGGCTCATCAAAAAATATGAATCTTGAATTTTTGCACAGAACAGATGCAATAGCCACTCTTTGCTTTTGACCGCCTGAAAGACTCATCGGATGTCTATCCCTTAAATCTATAAGACCAAGACCGGATAAAATCTGATCTATTTTATCCGGATCCTTGATGCCAAGCTTCATCTCTTCTTCTACAGAATCCGTAAAAAGCTGATGATTTACATCCTGCATAACCAAAGAGGAATTTTTCAGCCTATCTCTTTTGCTTAGGATATTGCCGTTAAATACTATCTCAATATTTCCATTATCTTCAAGTCCTGTCATCACTCTCAAAAATGTAGACTTACCGCAACCGTTTCTTCCTGTAATACCGTAAATATTCCCAAGACCAAATGAAATGTCCTCTATCTTTAGTTTAGAACCTTCTTTAAATTTGCACTCAAGTTTTTTAACAGTCAAATCATTTCCGCCGGACTGCCTTTGGACTTTTAAAGCTGTTTTTGTTGCAGAACGAAGTCCAAGTTCCCTTAACCTTTTACTATTTAGCAGTTCGGTTTTTGTAAGTTCCTCACCAAGTTTTCCTCTTTTTATCGTAATAATTCTATCTGCCACATCCATCAAATAATAGATTCTATGCTCTGCAATGATAAGTGTTATTCCCTTATTCTTTAGTATTTGAAGCATTTCTTTTAATATATCGATATATTTATCATCCAGATTTGATGAAGGTTCATCAAGTACTATTATCTTACAACCTGAAATATAGCAGGCCGCCACACAAAGTATCTGTTTTTCACCACCTGAAAGATTAAATATGCTACGTCCGAGCAAGTGCTTTATTGGAAAGAGCTTTAGCATATCTTCCATACGACTTTCCATTTCTTTTCTATCAAGACCTCTGTTTTCAAGATAAAATAACAGTTCAAGTGTTGTATCCACATTGAAAAAATGTGTCTTTGGGTTTTGGAAAACGCTGGATATCATTAGAGATATTTCATAAAGCTCCATTCCCCTTAAGTCTTTATTGTCAACCTTTATGTTGCCACTAAATTTGGCATTTTCATATTCAAGGGCAAGTCCGTTTATTGAATTTATAATAGAGGATTTTCCACTTCCGCTCTCTCCTGTAAGAAGTACACATTCACCGTCCGCTACGATCAAGTTGATATCATCAAGTACTTTTTTATCCTGTTCGTAAAACAGTGACAGATTCTCTAACGTAAGCATATAAGACCTCCCACCACTATAATTGTCATTGTGAAAGCATAAATAAAATCAATCAAATGAATTTTTACTCTTATGTACCTTGTCTTCTTTACAGGATTTGCAATGCATTTCGTTTCTGCGGCCTTTGCAATATCATCTGCAATATTTGATGAAATAATAAGCAGGGGTACAGCAATATATTCAAGATATTTAACAGGATTTTTTGTTTCTATTCCCCTTATTCTCATTGCCATCATG
Source organism: uncultured Lachnoanaerobaculum sp. (assembly GCA_916720285.1). Taxonomy (GTDB): domain Bacteria; phylum Bacillota; class Clostridia; order Lachnospirales; family Lachnospiraceae; genus Lachnoanaerobaculum. The sequence goes on from CAKAQP010000028.1 coordinate 10,961, forward strand.
ATGTTATTTTTCTCCTCGGAAAATGAAGGGAAAAACCTGAACATTACGGCTATAGGTACAGAAACTTCCTTCGATATTTTTAAAGCATCCATTGATGAGATAATACTTCCGACGTCAGATGTTTTTATCATAAATTCACCTGCTGCAAAAGGAAGATAAAACATACGAAATATAGCAGGTAATGAAAGGATCATCATTATAAATATGGGAAGCTTCGCCAAAGCACTAAAACTCGGTACAAAGAACAATACGCCAAATACCAGTATATTTTTTATTGCCTCTCTTCTAAACCCATTCATAAAGTACATAATAGATATCGTTAATACAACAGCTACTTCCAAACAGTGATTTATAGAATGTAATACAGTAAACCCAAGTAACACTACCACAAAAAACTTGGTTATAGGATTTGGATTTAATCTTTTGTCATTGATGTAATACATCAAATTATACCTGCCTTTATAAAATGTTTTTTTAGTAATATTCTTCCTATATTCGCTCCTATAAGTCCGCCTAATATAGCACCCAGATAGACCAATGCCATATTTGGATATGTTACAAGCTTTATCAAAGCATTCACATACTCCTCACCCATAACCATTGCTATTTCAATATATTTTTCTCTTGCCCATAACATTTGCATAAGTGAACCGCAGATCCAGGTATTAAATATTGCAAATGAAAGCATATTATATTTAAATGAATTGTAATTACCTACTCTTCTTATTAACTCAGCTATAAGCATCACCACGAATGAATGTATAATAAGTAAATAGGTATTTCCCTCTACCATCATAAAAATAGATGTAAGCATTCCAAGTATCAGCACCGCCCAAGGTTTTTGTACCTTTGCCATAAACAACATAATAACAGTTCCGCTTACAATACCGAGTAGTGCAGGATATACCAGATATAAGACAGGTAAAAATCCTATCATTCCCAGAGCAAATATAATCACCACATATATAACTGCAAATACACCGATAGTGACAAGATCCTTTATTTTCAGCTTTTTCTCTTTCATATTTCCCTCCTAATAATACATCAAACTATACCTGCCTTTATAAAATGCTTTTTCAGTAATATTCTTCCTATATTTGCTCCTATAAGTCCTCCGATTATAGCACCAAGATAAACCAAAGCCATATGCTGATAGGTAATAAGTTTTATCAAAATATCTACATACTCCTTGCCCATCATCATAGATAATTCAATGTATTTCTCCCTTGCCCATAACATTTGCATAAGTGAACCGCAAATCCAAGTATTAAATATTGCGAATGAAAGCATATTGTATTTAAATGAATTGTAATTACCTGCTCTTCTTATCAACTCGGCTATAAGTATCACTACAAATGCATGCAGAACTAGAATGTAATTATGTCCTTCTACCATCATAAAAATAGGTGTAAGCATTCCAAATATCAACAATGCCCAAGGTTTTTGTACTTTAGCCATAAATAACATAACAACAGTTCCGCTAACAATTCCCAGTATCGTAGGATATACCATGAATAAAATCGGAATAACTCCAATCATTCCCACACTGAACATAATCACCAAATATATAACTGCAAATACACCGATAGTCACCAGATCCTTTATTTTCAGCTTTTGCTCTTTCATATCTTCCCCCTAATAATTAAATGCTTCCGCTAATTTTGTCTTTTCAATCAAGTTTTTATATACCTTTGAATCTTTTATAAGCTCATCATGATTTCCTGATGTCTCAACAACTCCCTCATCTATTACCACAATCTTATTCACATTTTCTATTGATTTTAATCTGTGAGAGATAATAATAACCGTTTTGTCCTTGATAAGCTTATTTAAACTGTCCTGTATCTTCTTTTCATTGTCAACATCAAGGCTTGCCGATATCTCATCCAATATCAAAACAGGTGCATCCTTTAGAAATGCTCTTGCTATAGAAATTCTTTGTCTTTCTCCCCCTGATAATTCCGCACCGTTTTCGCCAATTAGAGTATTAAATCCATCCGGTAATTTTTCAATAAAATCCATACAGTTTGCAAGCACTGCCGCTTCCTTTACTTCCTCATCGGTTGCACTCTCTCTGCCCAGACGAATATTTTCCATAATGCTTGTATTAAACAAGGTCACATCCTGAAATACTATTGAGACATTCTTAAACAATGATTCTGTAGATATATTTTTGATATCCTTTCCGTCTATTAAGATACTTCCGGTATCATAGTCATACAGCCTTGATATAAGTCTTAGTACTGAAGTTTTACCTGAACCCGATATACCTACCAAAGCTGTAACCTCACCCTGCTTTGCCGTAAAACTCACATCTTTTAATACCTTTGCATCTTTATTATAAGCAAATGAAACGTTTTTAAATTCTATATCGTAGCTTGAAAGGTCTGTATCTTTACCCTCTTGAAGCGTTGCATTTTTTATCTCCTTTATTCTTACAATTGCAGGTTCAATATAGGACATTTCGGTCATTCCTTCCCTTGAAACATCAAAAAGTTCTTTAACCTTTATTGCTCCTATCAGGTATCCTATCAGATATAAGAGGCTGATCTCATTATGAATAAGTAACTGTATTCCGACAGCCAATACTACCGCAAGGCTTATATATGAGAGAGATGAAGAAATTCCTACCGCCAGCATTGGAACTATCTCTACTTTAAGATGAATCCTCTCGCTCTCCTCCATCTTTTTATACAGGTTTTTCTTCACCTTGTCGGCTTGATTAAAGCTGCTTATCTCCTGTTGTAACTCTATTGTTTCTTGAAAAAGCTCTGAATTATCTCTTAGCACATTAAAGTATCTGCTGTACTCTGAAACTTCCTTCTGTTTTGCCAAAGGATTGATCATAAAGCTTAAAAGAGTGGGAATAATTGCTGCAAGTCCAAGCTTCCAGTTTCCAATAAGCATAATAAGTCCCATCAGAGGAAAGAATAACCACATAGCCACAACCTTTGGTATAGAATGGCTCATAGAATGCTCTACCCTTTCCACATCAGACATTATCGTTTGTGAAAGGTCGGAGAGATCGTGCTTTGAAAAATAAGCCAGCGGAAGCTGTGCCAGATTCTCTGCTATTCCCTTTCTCAAATTTGCCGATTCTTTATAGGTGGAATTATAAAGGCTTACATATTCCCCTGATAATAAAATATACATAAATATAAGAGTAAGTATTGCCATAACAATATACTGCAAGGTGCTTGATACATTTCCCAAGACCAACTGATTAATAAGTCCCATTAAAATCATCATAGGACCAAGGTTGATACAATATGTCAAAAAACAATATATCGTTGCTTTTGTGAGATTTTTTGCACCCTGTTCTGAGAGAGCATATCTTTTCTTATAGTAGTTTTTCATTTGACACCCTCCAATCATTTGCAGTTTCGTAAAGACTGAGGAGTCTACTGTATAACCCTCCGGTTTTTACTAATGAATCATTATCTCCTCGCTCTATTACATTTCCCTTTTCCAAAACTATTATTTCATCTACATTTCTGATACTTGTCATTCTATGGGCAATCATTATAACAGTCTTATCCTGCATTAAATTTTTAAATGCTTTTTGTAATTCATATTCATTATCTGCATCAATTGCCGCACTCGCTTCATCCATAATTACAATAGGTGAATTTTTCAAAATAGCCCTTGCAATAGCTATTCTTTGTTTTTCACCTCCTGAAAGATACACCCCCTTTGAACCTATAATTGTATTTTCCCTGTCTTTAAACTTTTCAATAATTTCATCACAACCTGCAAGACTGAGAGCCTTCATTACTTTATCTCTACCTGCATTTTCATCAGCCAATGCTACATTATCATATATAGATTTTTTAAACAGTTTGCTGTCTTGGAATACAAACGAGATATTCCTTATGATTGCCTCCTTTGTATATTCCGAAAGAGGATATCCACCTATTTTTATTGCCCCCTTATCAACCTTATAAAATCCTGACAAAAGCTTTGCAATAGTTGACTTTCCTGAACCCGAATGTCCAACTAAGGCATAAGTCTTTTTCTCCTCCAATGAAAATGATAAGTTTTCCAGAACTTTTTTATCCCCATATGAAAAACTCACATTTTCAAATTCAATATTGAAATTGTCAAAATGATTTCTGTTTCCATATGTGAGTTTGTCCTCCTGCATCTTTTCATATAATTCTTCCAAACTGTCAATGGCAAAATTTGCATTATAGATATTCATGCTTGCCCACATTATTTTCATAAAAGAGACCATTATTACACCGCTTAAGAAAAAGATCATAATAAGCTCTACAGCCATAAATTTGGGATCTTTTATATCCGTCAAAAAGAAGCTGAGCGGAATGCTGATAATGGCAATCAATCCCAAAAATATCAGCTGATATATGACATATGGTGTTTTACAAGACAGAGAATAATCATAAGCATATTTTGAATACTCCATAATAGAATCATGCAATGCCTTAAAGGATTTAAGTTTTGAACCGAATATCTTTATTACCTGTATGCCTCTGATATACTCCACAGTTTCAGAACTCAGTTTGTCAAGTGAAGTCTGATAAAGCTTCATAAAATCTTTATTACCCATCATTCCCATCAATATAAGTCCGCTTACAACAGATAAAACTATAATAACGATTCCGACTCTAAGACTTATGGCAAATGCCAGTATAAAGGCAAAAATCGGTACCAAAAATGCCTGTGAATTATCAGGCAACATATGTGCTACCGCCATATGCGTTTTCGCCGCATTATCATCTATAGTTTTTCTTATATATCCTGAGGAATGCAGATCAAAAAATCGAAAGCTTGCATCTGTAAGTCCTTCAATTCCTCTTTTTCGTAAATTAGTCTCCAATCTAAATGCCAGCTTATGTGAAACAATGCCGGATACCAAATACATTACCGCACTTATAGTTAAACAGATAACTATCCTTGTAGAATAATATCCTGCATTTTCATAATTTCCCTTTACTACCGCTTCTTTTAGAAGTAGAAATATATAATAATACCCATAAACCACCAGGAATGCCGAAATACTCGATAATAAAATTGACATATATCCGATATATTTTTCATTCGGCACATATCTGAATAATTTCTTATAAACTCCCATCAGTTTTCTCCTTTACTTGTTCAAATAAGTAAGTAAATATTGCTTCCAAATGCTGTCTGTTCTTTTTGAAATTTTCTCTTGCATCCAGTACATCAGAAGCCATTATCAGAGCATTCATAAAATCGGTAACAAACTGAAACATTTGTGGATCAAACAACCATCCTGAGTCATCACTCCATATCGCTTTAAATCTTTCCTTTGTCTGTTCCTGAAGCTCTTCCATAATATTATTCAGTTCGGGATTTCTTTTTTTCTCTATCAAAAACTCAACATAAAGAGGCGTTAAAGGATTGTTGTCTATGACTTTATCAACCAACTGTTTTGCCATAAACTTACTCTCACCACCCTTTTCACATTCAGCCAAATGCTCCTTAATGATATTGTTTCTGTAATCAATCCCACCTATCATAATGTCTTTAAAGATTTCTGTTACGTTCCCATAGTAGTGATATACTCCTCCCTTTGATAAAGTTGTTCCCGCGATGATGTCTTCCATAGTTGCCTTTCCTAAGCCCTTTGCGGCAA
>CAKAQP010000029.1 GCA_916720285.1 uncultured Lachnoanaerobaculum sp.
AATCAAGCATGATTTTAGTAACTCTTATCTGTTGATCTATTCTTCCGATCATTACCTTCTCATTTACAGATTGATCCTCTCTTCCGATATAGTATCTGTAAAGATTTACATCCATATAGTAAATATCCTTTACCGCCTTCAAAGGCTGATATACGAAGATATTGTCCACATAAAATGTATGCTTCGGAAGATCAAGTTTATTCTCTATAAGAAGCTCTCTTTTGTATATTACGGAATGCATAAGAATATACTGTCCTGTGTGGAAAGGCTTAATATCCTCCCATTCAAACTTCTTGTTTATAGGCAAGTTTCTCTTATAGGTCATTACCTTTTTCCTCTTTGCACCGTCCTTATCATAGACAAAGTTGCAAAGAAGCATATCAATATTTTCTTTATCTCTTATAAACTCTTTAAGCTTATTGAGTACTTCCAAAAATGACTTTTCATCCAGATAATCATCCGAATCCACTACTTTAAAAAACTCGCCTGTAGCGGCTCTAAGTCCAAACATTACAGCATCACCATGTCCGCCGTTTTCCTTGTGGATTGCTTTGCATATAGTAGGATATTTTTTCTCATACTCATCAGCTATTTCAGCCGTATTGTCCTTAGCAGAACCGTCATTTACTATCAATATCTCTACATCTTCCTTACCAACAAGCAAAGAATCAATACACTTTCTCATATATGCCGCTGAATTAAAGCATGGCACCGCTATACTCAAAACTTTCATTACTCAACCTTTCTGTTTATAAAATATATTGTACCTATTAAAGCAAATATTATACTGATTGCCACAGTTACCACTAAAATTCCTATATTTTCTTCATTCTCACCCAGCTTGCCATAAATTGAAACAAAAGTATTTCCGCCCATATGTATGAAGATAGGAATTAAAATACTCTTTGTTTTGTGATATGCAAATCCGAGGAAGATACCCAGAAGCGTAGCATATATACCCTGAACTATATTTCCATGGTAAATACCGAATAACAAAGATGATATAAGTAAACCTGCCACGAAATTATATTGACATTTAATTCTGTTAAAAATCAAACCTCTGAATAATATTTCCTCAACTATCGGTATCAGTATTCCGGCACATATTATTGTGACAATAAGAGGATTACTTGTAATCATATCGCTGACTTCCACAAACGACGTATCCTTACCTGCCATATTTGTCAATGCTATAACGATATTTAATGCAATTGAAACGCCTGCACCGCCTACAATGGCCATCACAAAATCCATTGCTTTAATTTGACCGCGCTTTTCAATTCTGCCGTTCTTAACATCAATATTGAAAAAGAGACCTAGAACAACAGAAGTAACCACTGCACATATCGCAGTAATAACAAGTGCGTTTTCCTTTAATACATCCATTATCGCATTAAAATCGCGAGCTCCTTTAAGTAAACCAAACATTACTGCAAGAAACATTCCCAAAGAAGACTGAATGGCCGTATAAATAATTATTGGATAAAGACATATCCCAAATGTATAAAAAAATTTTTTCATTCTCTTAGTATATCCTATATCAATTAATAAGCCAATAAAAATTGTATTAAGATTAATTTATCACTAAAAAATGTCCGGTTTTACCGAACATTTTTAAAACAAAATTTTTACTCACTTCTAAGCGCATCTATCGGATTTAAGCTTGCAGCTCTCATAGCCGGCATATATCCGAATATAAGCCCTATTGCTACGGATACACTGAATGAAATTATAACCGCATTGATATTGGCAGGTGATGAAATATTCATAAAACTGCCAATAGTAGGACTGGCAATGCAACCCAGTACGATTCCAAGCGAACCACCCAGTGTACTTGTAACCAAAGCCTCTATAACAAACTGTTGCAGTATAACACCCTTTCTGGCTCCAAGTGCTTTTCTGATACCGATTTCTCTCGTTCTCTCAGTAACGGATACCAGCATGATGTTCATAACTCCCACACCTGCAACAAGAAGTGAAATACCGGCAATAGCTCCTATAATAGTACTCATAAGTGCAAGCTGTGTATTAATTTCCCCAAGCATCTGACTCATAGATTGAACAAAATATGTTTCTTTTTGAGTATAGATAGTTTTTAGAAAATCCTTTAAAAGCTCCACCGCCTGATTGCTCACCTGAGTATTTACTGTTGCAAAAATATAATAATCAGGTACTGAAGTTCCGTTTAACTGTCCTGCTGTGGAATAAGGCATAAATGCAAAGTCATCACTGCCCCTTGCCGACAACTGTGTTTTATCCTGTCTTTGTACCACACCCACGACAGTAAATGCCGAACCGTTTATCTTTATAGTCTCACCTATCGCAGCTTTCGGTGAACCGAAAAGCTTGCTTGCAACATAATATCCGATTACAACAACTTTTTGTCTGGATACCATGTCCGCATATGATAGGAATCTTCCCTTTTCAAGTTTGTAATTCTTCAATTTACCATAGTATTCACTTACTCCGGAAACTGTAGTAGTGGTAGTTTTTGCACTTCCCACCTTTATTGTTCCGCTGACACTGACCTGTGGTGTCATCTCGGAAAAAATATCTCTATGTTCATTAAAGAAATCATACATCTGATCTACCGACGCCTGTCTTGCAGGCATATTGACCAAATTGACACTGATAGTATTGGCTCCCATGTCCATAAAGGACTTTACCATATTGTTCATATATCCCATCATTACACTGACCAGTATAACGACAGCAGACACACCTATGATAAGTCCGAGCATTGTCAAAAATGATCTCATTTTATTGGCAATAATACTCTTTATCGCCAGTTTAAATGACTGCAGCATACTCTTCACTACTTCCATCAAAATTTATTTTACCGTCAGCTATTCGAATAACTCTCTTTGCCTCAAGAGCAATAGAATTATCATGTGTAATCATAATAACCGTATTTCCCTCTTCATGGATTTTCTTAAAAAAATCCAAAACCTGACGGCTGGTCTTTGAATCCAGGGCACCTGTAGGCTCATCCGCCAAAATCAATGAAGGATTTGCAGCCAGAGCTCTTGCAATACTCACTCTTTGCTGCTGTCCTCCTGAAAGCTGATTGGGCATCTGCTTTGCCTTTTCGGCAAGTCCCACCTTTTCAAGTGCCTCCATTGCCCTCTTTTCTCTTTCATGATTTGAAACATGCGCATATAAAAGCGGCAGTTCCACATTTTCCAAGAGATTCATTCTGGGCAAAAGATTGTATTGCTGAAAAACAAACCCTATCATCTTATTTCTGATATCGGCAAGTTGATTGTCACTAAGCTTTCCGACATCTTTTCCGCCCAAAAGATATTTACCGGATGTAGGCACATCCAAAGCCCCTATAATATTCATAAGAGTGGATTTACCGGATCCCGACTTACCCACAATTGCAACAAACTCTCCCTTGTCTATATCAAGAGTCACACCGTCATTGGCATAAACAGTCTCATCACCCATTTTATATTCTTTTCGAATATCTATCATTTGGATAAGTTTTTCCATTACTCTCCTCCGGCTCCTGCATCGGCACCGCCGGCATCGGCTCCGCCACCGTTCGCTCCTCCGGCTGTATCGGCTCCGCCTCCTTCTGCAGGTGCGCCTTCTCCGCCCATGCCGTCCATTCCGTTTGTTCCCGTATCCATACTTGCGCTCTCGTCCACATAGACCTCATCACCTTCATTAAGTCCTGATGTAATCTGTACGAAATCCGAATTTATAACTCCGGTAGTTACTGTAACCTCTTTAAAACCTGCAGGGATAAGGCCGTCTCCGCTTGAAGCCGCACCACTTGCATCTGCACTCTGTGTTGCCGAGGTATCTTTTACATAGACCTTATTTCCTCTCATAAGAGCACCTGAAGGTATTGTAAGTGCATCCTTTGCAGACTCAAGTGTAATATATCCGTCCACATTCATTCCCGGCAAAAGATTATAAGTTTCATCAAGTGTTATTGTAACAGGATAGGTTGATACACCGTTTTGGCTTGTACTCTCAAGGCTGACATTGGTAACCGTTCCCGAATATTCCTGATCCGGAAAAGCATCAGACTTTATTCTTACCTTCTGTCCGTTTTGAACTTTTGTAATATCCTTCTCATCCACACTCATTTTAAATGTATATGAGCTCATATCGTAAATAACAGCCATATTGGTAGCCTTGTTGTTTCCACCTGAGCCCACCTTATCTCCGACCTTATAGTTCTTTGATATAACTTTTCCTGAAATAGGTGATTTAATGGTATACTCGTCATAGGTTTTCTTTGCAGTGTCAACTCCCTTTTTTGCCGCATCCACATTTCCCTGTGCGGTATCTACAGCATCCTTATAAGTTTTTAAAAGTTTCTCTGCAGACTCTGCAGTCATCTTAAAAATAGGTGTTCCGACTTCTACATAATCTCCCACATTCACCAGTACACTTTCTATCTGTACACCTTCAGCCAGATCGGCACTCATATCAACATTTGTTGTCGCCTCGAAAGTACCGTCTCCTGTAGAAGTGATATCTCCGACTGTAGCATTTGCAGTTGTCTTATCTGTAAGACCTCCCGGGTTACTTACCTCGAATGTCACATTACGAACAAGTCTTCCACCTTCCATTGTCTGATCCATACTTGATACGGAAATTACTTTTCCTTCTATCTGCTCTCCCGTTTCCGTAAGAGTCAAAGTTCCTGTCATTCCCGCCTGAATATTCTGTGCCTCCGTACTTAGGAAAGGAATACGTATATTCATCATGGTATCATTATATATGGTGGCAAGCTTTGTACCACCGCTTATCTTATCTCCTGCCTGAATACTCAACTCCTTGATATAGCCCTTTCTTGTAGAGCGATACAAATTACCGGAAAAATCCGCCTTTGCTTTTGCAAGATCTTTGTTGGCCGTAGCATATCCGGTGTTTGCTTTACTAAGAGAATTATTTGAGGAATTTATATCAGATTCAAGACTTGACTTATCTATTTGATAAAGCACCTGGTCCTTACTGACCATATCACCTACCTCAAAGTCCGCCGAGATAATATCTCCAGATACAAGCGCAGTTATATTATAAGTGTCCTTAGGTGTTATAGTACCTGAAGAGGATATCTCCGAAGAGATATCCTGCTTTGATGCTATTGCCGTAGATACAAATGTACTCGTATCAATCTTTGTAGCCTGTCTTGATTTCATAAAGAAAAATCCACCTACGCCAAGGGCTATAATTGCAGGTATAACAATAAATCTTTTCTTCATTTTTCCCCTCACTAATCTGCTATATAATCAACTACCGTGTAGCTTGCAGATCCATCTTCAGAATTATTTATATCTACGACTAAAGTAACATCATCATTAACCTTGATACTTCCGTAGATAGAGAATGCAAATTGCATATCGCTGTTTGCAATTTTATATGTTTCTCCGTTTATAGTCACGGATGTAGGTGTAAGTGTAGATGTTGACTCATAGTATATACTCTCAACAGTACCATGTACAGCCTTCTTACCGTTTGTAGCATCCGTATTCTCATCATATGCCCAGATAGTCTTTGCAGCTGCTGAATAGTATATTACAAGGCCTACATCTGATGATACCATCAGGCTTTTGAATCTGTCCGCACCTACGCTGCTTCCGTCAACAAAGAGATTTGCATCCTTATAGTCAAAAGGAACCGCCTGAATCAATTGATTAACAGACTTTACCACCTTAGGTCCCTTAAGTGAATTATCGGCAAGCTTTAAAGGATTTACCTCCTTATCGCTGTTTAACTCACCGCCGAATACGGTTGCAATATATGCTCCGCCGTCTTTCATATTTGTTTTTAACATATTATAAAAGAGGTTTATACAATCTCTTACCTTAAGATTTGAAGTAGGTGTAAGTGATGTAAGGTTCTCATTTAACTCGAGGAAACCGTACTTTGCCATTCTCTTATTATTTGCATCACCTGCAAAATCACTTGCCTGATATCCGAGTAAAGTAAGTACTCCTCTTACAGCATCATTCAATGTTACATTATCATTAGGCTTGAAGTTTCCGCCGAGATATCCTGTCATATATCCCTGCTCCACAGCCATCTTTATAGCGGATGCATTCTCATTGTCTTTAGGAACATCATTAAATACCGACACATTGCTCGTCTTTGTAAGTACGGAACGATATGGTGAAGCCTGTACAAGCATCTTTGCAAACTCACCTCTTGTAACATATCTGTCTATATTTCCGCTTACAAAGGTTATCCCTGTAAGGCCTATTACTTTTTTTCTTAAATCAAAATTTGAACTTTGTGCAAAAACAGTACCTGCACCGATACTCTGTGTAGCCAATACGGAAGCCAATCCCAATGCTCCCATTTTCATTAATTTACTTCTCATATAACCTCCGTTATCTGCATATTAACGCGTTTAGTATTATATCGCAATCATTCCCATATTCAATAATAATCACGAAATATTTATATATTTTTTTGCTAATCTTTATCAAGCTTATTGTATCAGATTAATAATACACATAATACGCTATTTGTTTTTCAAAGTCAATTAACGCTATATGAATTATCTTTGTATATTATTTACGGTTTATTTAATAATGTTGAGAATGGTTATGCGATCTTATCAGTATTTCTTAAAATAATAAAAAATGCCCAAGGCAAAACCTTGAGCATTAATAAAACCTATTTATTTTTCAACCAACAAACTCTTTCCTGTCATTGCAGCCGGTTTTTGTAATCCCATAAGCTCAATCAGTGTAGGAACTATATCACAAAGTCTTCCGCCCTCTGCCAGAGTGTACTTAGGATCCGCATTTACCAGAATGAAAGGTACAGGATTTGTAGTATGAGCTGTATGCGGTTCACCTGTCTCTTCATCAACTAAAGTCTCACAGTTTCCGTGGTCTGCACAGATAAACATAACTCCGTTAACTTCCTTGATAGCCGCTACAGTCTTTCCTATACACTCATCAACCGTCTCTACGGCCTTTATAGCCGCATTTTCCACAGCTGTATGACCTACCATGTCAGGATTTGCAAAGTTAATTATAATAACATCATACTTACCGCTCTTTATAGCGTCTACAAGCTTATCACATACCTCATATGCACTCATCTGCGGCTTCAAATCATATGTAGCAACATCCTTTGGCGAATTTACAAGAATTCTGTCTTCACCCTCATTAGGCTCTTCCTTTCCTCCGTTAAAGAAGAATGTGACATGAGCATATTTCTCCGTCTCGGCAATTCTTACCTGCTTCATACCGTGCTCCGCTATGAACTCTCCGAATGTATCCTTTATCTCTTCCTTCTCAAAAGCAACAAGCTTGTTACCTATGCTCTCATCATAATCTGTAAAGCATACAAATGTGGTATCAAGTCTCTTTCCTCTGTTAAAGCCGTCAAAATCATCTACGCAGAATACTCTTGTCATTTCTCTTGCTCTGTCAGGTCTGAAGTTAAAGAAGATAACCGAATCTTTATCCTTAATAGTCTTTGCACCGTCATTATCTACAGAGAAAGGTACAACAAACTCATCATTCTTACCTTCGTCGTATGACTCCTGTATACCTTCTGTAGCACTCTTTTTTAAGTTTCCACCCTTAGTCATAATAGAATAAGCGGCTTCAACTCTGTCCCATCTGTTATCTCTGTCCATTGCGTAGAAACGTCCCATTACGGAAGCTACCTTTCCTACACCGATCTTAGCCATCTCTTTTTCAAGCTCGGCTACAAATTCCTTTCCTGATGTAGGAGGTGTATCTCTACCGTCAAGGAACGCATGAACATAAACTTCTTTTAAGCCGTTTCTCTTTGCAAGCTCCAGCAATCCGTAAATATGTGTATTATGGCTGTGAACACCTCCGCTTGAAACAAGTCCCATTAAATGAAGTGCGCTGTTATTCTTCTTTGCATTGTCAACTGCGGCAAGAAGCGCCTTGTTCTCAAAGAAATCCCCGTCCTCTATAGCCTTTGATATTCTTGTAAGCTCCTGATATATAATTCTTCCGGCACCCATATTCATATGGCCTACTTCAGAGTTACCCATCTGACCGTCAGGAAGACCGACAAAAAGTCCGCTTGCCTGTCCTTCTACAAAAGGATACTCCTTCATAAGACTGCACAGATTAGGTGTATTTGCCTCAAACACCGCATTGTGATCATGTCCTTTTCTAAGTCCTAAACCGTCCATTATACATAATACTACAGGTCTTTTTTCCATATATACCTCGTTTTCTATCAAACAGTTTATAGCTGTTTGAATAAATGCTGTTAGTCAGGCAGTCCGGTACCATACCGAAACTGCGTATTATTTTCAAATTCGATTTGATTTTACATTAATTCCAAAACATAATCAAGATAAAAAAATAACAAAGCTTACTAAAAATAAAATCCGTGTCCTAATTCAGGCAACAAATTTTACCGTTACCTAAACTATAACACAGATTCTAATTAATGTCCCATTTTACCTATCAAATAAAATATAAAAAATGCCACTATATCGATGCATACAATAGTTGCACCTACAGGTGAACCGCCAAGTATTGAAATGAAAAGTCCTAAAGCGGTACAAACCACTGAAAATATCGCTGATGATACGGTCACTGAGAGGAAACTCTTAAACACACACATGGATGCCAATGCAGGGAATACCACAAGTGCCGAAATAAGAAGTGACCCGACTAAATTCATAGCCAATACTACAATTATTGCAATAATTATCGCTATCAAGAGATTATATTTTTGTGTGTCTATACCTGTAGCACTTGCAAAATTCTCATCAAATGTTACTGCAAAGATTTTATTATAAAACAGTACAAATGCAGATATTACAAATATTGAAAGTATAACACAAAGAATCACTTTTTCCTTTGTTAAGGTAAGTATTGAAGTGGATCCGAACAAAGTGGTACATACATCTCCGGCAAGATTTGATCCGCTTGAAAACACATTCATAACCAGATATCCGAAGGCCATCGCTCCGACAGACATCATCGTTATTGACGCATCTCCCTTTATCTTTCCGTTACTTCCGCCCTTTAAAAGCAGAATTGCCGCAATTATAGTCACAGGTAATACAAGCACCATATTATCTGTAAGATTAAATACCGTCGATACCGCCACCGCACCGAATGCCACATGCGAAAGTCCGTCTCCAATAAATGAAAAGCGTTTCAATACCAGAATAACACCTAACAGTGAAGAGCACAGTGCTATAAGTATGCCTACTATTATTGCATACCTTACAAAAGGATAGCTTAAATATACATGTATGTCTTTCATGCCATCCCCCTGCTCTTTTTATATTCCGAAGTTGTACCGAAAAATATATGTTCTCCAATATATAAAACCTTGGTAGCATATTCAAGTGCCACTTTTATATCATGAGATATCATAATAATGGTCATATTACTTTTATTCAGCTCATTGATAATATCATACATATTCCTACTCGCCTCAGGATCAAGGCCTGTAACAGGCTCATCAAGTATCATAAGTCTTTGTCCCGCCATCAACGCTCTGGCTAAAAGCACCCTTTGTTGCTGACCGCCGGAGAGTTCACTGAAACTTCTTGTCATAAGATCAAGAAGTCCCAGTTTTTCTATCTTCTCCTTTGCGGTCTGCTTTTCTTCTTTTTTATAAAATGGTCTGATTCCCACCTTTGACTGACATCCTGACAGTACAATTTCAAAAACTGATGCCGGAAAGTCTTTTAATAATTGTTGCTGCTGTGATAAATATCCTATCTCCGTAGGCAACAAATTTTCATTATATATAACCTCTCCTGAGATCGGTTTTATAAGTTTTAAAAGCGTCTTTATAAGTGTAGACTTTCCCACACCGTTTTCCCCAATTACACATAGATAATCTCCGTCCGAAACTTCAAAATTAAGATTATCCACTATGGCTTTTCCGTCATATCCAAGTGACAATTTTTCACATTTTATCATAAAACTCCAGTCTATAATACCTCTTTAAGCACTTCCAAATTCTTCTTCATTATATCCAGATAGCTTGCATTATCACTGCTCTTTGTAGACTGCATAGAGTCAAGCACCAAAACCTTGGCATTTTTGTCCTTGGTATTGTCAACTATTGTTTTTGCCAAATCTCCTTTTGAACCGTCAATTATAAAAATATCCGACATATTAAGTTCATCCATCTTATTTGCCAAAAACTTTACAGTCTCAAAAGATGCTTCACTTCCCGCATCACAGCCCTTAAATGCTGCATAATACTTTATTCCGTATTCATTTACCAGATATCTGAACGGGAATCTGTCTCCGACTATTATAGTTTTGTTTTGAATGCTTGAAAGTGTATCCTTATACTCTTTATCAAGTTCATCAAGCTTAGCTAAATAGTCATTTGCGTTTTTCTCATATTCAGCCTTATTGTCAGGGTCAATTTCAGCCAACTTTGCTTCTATAGCACTTACTATAGTTTCAGCATTCTTAATTGAAAGCCATACATGCTCATCTATCTCTTCCTCGCCTTCTTCATGCTCGCCCTCTTCATTTGCATGTTCTTCGCTCTCATTTTCATGCTCTTCTTCATCCTGCATACCCTCTACAAGTTCCTCTGCTAATGCAGCTTCACCGATACTGTCTACCATATTGATATACTTCAAATTAGGATTCTCTTTTATAATATCCTCGGCCCAACCGTCAGACTCTCCGCCTACATAAACAAACAAATCACTGTCTGTGATTTTTGCAATATCTGCCGCAGATGCCTGATAGCTGTGTAAATCCACACCCTTATCTATAAGGAAGGAAATCTCTACATTCTTATTATCGCCTACTATCTGTTTTACCCAGTCATAGGCAGGGAAAATAGTAGTAACAATGTTCAGCTTCTTAGTTTCCTCACTTTTACTTTCAGCTACACTGCTGCTCTCCGTAACACTGCTGCCGCTCTCAGCCTCACTGCTGCCGGTACTTTCCTTTTTTGCACAGCCCAAAACCATCATAATAGCCACAAGGATACTTAGTCCTATTCCAATATACTTCTTCATAGTCTCCCTCTATTCTCTACATTCATTACAAGTTCCATAAAAAACTGTTCTGGCATGGTCTATAGAAAAGCCGTGTTCTTCTCTCAAATGTTCGCCGATTAAAGATAATTCAGTACACTCCAAATGGATAAGCTTTCCGCATTTTTCGCATTTACAATGAAAACATACCGGATGAACGTCTTCACCCTCTACATATTCAAAACAGGCACTGTCTCCTGTTTCCAACATATATTTATGTACTGTTCCGTCACTTACCATTCTGTCCAAATGCCTGTAAACAGTGGCTTTCCCGATATTCTTTCCCTGCTGTTTGAAAAAGAGAATAATGTCATTCACAGTGACATGCTTATTCTCATTGTTTTTCAGGAAATCCTCTATTTCAAGCAATTGTCTTGTTTTGTACTGAGCTTTCTTCAAACCACACCTCCAATTTGATTACTGAGATTTAATCTCAATTTGAAACTCGATATCATATTACAACTTTTTATTTTATTTTTCAAGCAAATTTGATACCGAGTTTTAATTTTTTTATCAAAAAAACACATCAACAATCTAAAATATATCAGATGTTGATGTGTTCATTTATACTATAAACTTTTTTAGAAATCTACTTCCGTATCATAGTAGCAGCATTTTAAGAGCTTCTCCATCTCTTCAACACTTGGCTGTCTCGGGTTTGAACCAGTACATGCATCTGCAACGGCATTTACAGCTATATCATGGAGTCTTTCCAGGAAAACATTTTCAGGTACAAATCCGTTCTCTGTAGGATATGAATCCTCACCGTAGTTCTTGATACAATGTGGAATATTTAAAGCATCATTTAAACCTCTAAGGTACTTGATAAGCTCTTTTATCTTCTCGTCTTCGCTATTACCCGGCAATCCAAGTACATCCGCTATCTTGGCATATCTCTTTGCGGCTTCCTTATCCTTTGCATTGAAAGCGATAACCTTTGGAAGGTACATCGCATTTGCGGCACCGTGAATAATATGAGCACCCAAATCACCGAATACGGCACCTGTCTTATGTGCCATTGAATGTACTATTCCAAGCAAAGCATTTGAGAATGCCATACCCGCAAGACATTGTGCATTGTGCATTGCATCTCTGGCCGTCTTATCTTCATTGTATGACTTTACAAGGTACTTGTCTATCATTTCTATAGCGTGAAGTGCAAGCGGATCTGTAAAATCACAGTTGGCTGTAGATACATATGCCTCTATAGCATGTGTCATAGCGTCCATACCTGTATGGGCAACAAGCTTCTTAGGCATTGTATGTGCAAGTGCAGGGTCTACAATTGCAACATCAGGTGTAATCTCAAAGTCTGCTATAGGATATTTGATACCCTTTTCATAGTCTGTGATAATTGAAAAAGCTGTTACTTCCGTAGCTGTTCCGGATGTAGAAGAAATAGCACAGAATTTTGCTTTTTTTCTAAGTGTAGGAATACCGAATACCTTACACATATCCTCAAAAGTACAATCAGGATACTCATACTTGATCCACATAGCCTTTGCCGCATCGATAGGTGAACCTCCACCGATAGCAACTATCCAGTCCGGTCCGAACTCAAGCATCTCCTTAGCACCACGCATTACGGTGTCTACAGAAGGATCAGGCTCAATTCCCTCAAAAAGTCTTACTTCCATACCTGCTTCTTCCAAATAAGCGATTGTCTTGTCTAAGAATCCGAACCTTTTCATAGATCCTCCGCCTACGCAGACAAAAGCCTTCTTTCCTGTGAAGCTCTTTAAAGCCTCAAGTGAATCTTTTCCATGATAAATGTCTCTTGGTAATGTAAATCTCATATACAGCCTCCATTTTTTGAGCATCGATTCTTAAATATTAAGAACCTAAGTGTTACTAAAATTACATGCTTATATATTATAACTTAACATAACCATTGTCAACATTTTAACGATATTTTTTTAACAATTTGTTTACTCTCTTCTGATAAAGCTGAAATTATTTACATCTATTGAGAAAACAAGCTTCACCAACCATAAGAAGAATAAAAGTACTCCTATAGGTATAAGGCATGATGTTACAATAAGTACCGCAATAGCCTCTATAAAGGAACTGAGGGTGTTCTCAAACTTCTTTAAAAGTTCATTTACATTCCCTGTAATATTATTTACTATTTTTTCAAGTGCACTGCTGTTTTTATTTTCTTCCTCGGCACTCTTTGTTACCGTATCCGTATTTTCCTTGGCATTATTAAGAGTTGTCTCTATCGAGGCGGCATAATTACTCTCAATCATTCTCGCAATATTTACACTCACAGGAATAGTAAATGATATAACCAGGCTGAATAAAAATAATTTAGTCGCAATCTTTGCAAATATCTTCTCATTTGAAGCGATAAATACTATGAAAAGCACACATGCCACAGGAATAACATACTTAAATGCCACAAAGCCTGTTACGGTGAGCAAAAACTTCTCAAGATAGATTGCGCAAAGTACAATCAGAAAATACTTGCTCATATCCGCAAGTTCCTGTGCAATAGGTGTTCCTACATCTCCCGGCAAAAGTGTAATAGCCGATGAAGATGCCACAGCCGCAGCAGCAAGCTCCATAACCTTACTTCTGCTCTTGTCAAGAGCATTTATTGTATCGGCATGAAAATCCACATTCCCCAGCTTATCAGCTATCAGAAAGAATGATACCACTCCTACGGCAATACAAAAGATTGCTGCAATCACCTTTATTATCAATACTTTTTTAATTGATGACATTTTTCTCCTCCAAATACTTTAAAAATCCGTCTATACCTCTGTTTATATCCTCAAAGGCAACATCAAATCTGTCGGTATACCATGGGTCAGATACCGAATCATCACTTCCCGCAAAGCTTAGAAGTTTGAATATCTTCTCTCCGTCGCCAAACAGATTTTTCATATTTCTTATATTAGCATAATCCATACCTATAAGATAGTCATATTCTTCATAGTCGGACTTTACCATCTGCCTTGCCTTCTTACCTGCGCATGCTATACCGTGCTTTTGCAATTCGTCTTTTGCAGACGGAAACATCGGATTGCCCACACCGTTCCATATCTCTTCCGAGCTTGTTGCGGCTGAGGCTATCTCAAAAAGATCCTCCATCCCAAGTTTTTTTACCTTGTCCTTCATTATAAATTCTGCCATAGGCGAACGACAGATATTGCCGTGGCAGATGAAAAGTACTTTAATCATAGTTTTGATTTACTCCTTTTTGCCTGTATTTACATGGGTTTTTAGTTATTTTATCAAGTTATTACTTACTGTTTATAGTAAAACGAAAATTCTTACTACTAGGGATTTATACTCAATTCAACATGCGACCTAAGCATTACTCTAAATATACACTCATATAAGTCAGCATAATTCTTTTCAACATCAGCTTTTTCCAATGCTGCTATATAGTTTTTCTTTTCTTCAACTTTTATGTATATAGGAGTTAGACCGGCCCTTACCAACTGGACATTCATAAATGCCCTTGTTGTTCTTCCATTACCTTCCGGAAAAGGGTGAATTACTGTAATCCTATGATGCACTCTAATTACATGTTTAATATAATCACTCACCTTAATGTAAGATTTCTCTTCAAAAAACTTTCTTATATCTACATCCACTTTTGCTAATTCACTAAAAATATCATGGTAATCTACTGCTTCAAACTTAGCACCCGAAATCACTACATTATTCTGTCTTGGATTGCCACCAAACTCCGGATGTGGATAGTATGCAAACAAATCCTTATTTAGTTTAAATGAATCATATATATTTAGCGAATCTTTAACCGGCAAGGCAAAAATATCTTGATACATTAAATAATGCCCTGCAACAGATAAGTAAGCTTCATTTTCTTCCGTACAATATCTGCTATTTTGTAAATTATTACGCAAATCAGTTACGATTTCTGATGCTTCTTCAATAGAAACATCCAGTCCTTCCATCCTACTGTCATTATAAATATATGTATTCTCAAATATATATTTAGCATATTCATTTGGGGCAAATCTCAACTGTTCGGCGTAGTTATCTATCAAATCAGAATATAAATTTTCATAAGACATTTCTAATTCTTTTCTTTTTATATCCGGCTTATATTTTCTGATTCTCTTTGTCAATTCTTTGCTTTCAATATCGCCTTCAACAGCATGTATCTTATATGCAATTCTTCTTACACACGATTCAAAACTAACTCCAAAGTAATCTGCTATTTTTAATATATCATCAAAGTTGACATTTCCATTGGCGTCTTTATACTCATTCACTTTTATCTTCAGCTCACCCATTGGCATTAATAAATCAGAAGCAAATGCATCAGCAAAGTATTCAGATGTATTCTTTTGACCTATTGGACAAGCCACCTGTTTATCTGCATCTCTAAAGTGATGACATAACTCATGTGCCGCAGTAAATCTTTGTCTGGTAATTGGTCTATTTGAATTAATGCCTACTATAGCTATGTCATTTTCTGACTGAGAAGGTATGTATACACCTTCCAGTTTACTAAAATTTCGTATCACAAAACTAATCCCTTCGTCTTTCAGCATCTTGAACGGGCTAATAGGATATTCTATTTCTGAATCACCAAAATAAGCAGCCAAATATGCAGCCGCCATACTTTCTGCATCTCTATAGTTCTTAGCATTTGATTTGAAATTAACCATTTAACTCCTCTGCATTTTCATCTGTTCTTTGAACTTAATCAAATTCATGATTTCTGCCTGATCATTCTCATCTAACTTTTCAAAGCTCCTTGCAAATACTGTCGACGGCTGACTTATCTTGTTTTCATTTAATAAAGCATCTGCTGTTACACCAAATAACTCACTCAATCTTGAAATATCTTCTGCTGTGATTTTTCTCTTGCCATTTTCCATCTGAGTATATGTCGCACGATTAATTTCCAAAAAATTAGCTACGTACTCCTGTGAAAGATGAAGCCGGTTTCTAAAATTTTTAATTCTCTCATTAATACTCATCTTTGTTCTTCCTCCTTAAACTGCCAACTAATTCATTATACTTCGTACCGTTAGATTTTACAACATATTTTGTTAGTTTTACTAGCAGCGACATTTGACAAACCTACCATTCTTGCATAAAAACAACCTTATAATCCATACTTTGACCTCATATCTGAAATCACATCATCTGCATCTCTAAACTTTTTCTGTTCTCTGGATCTTTTAAGTTTTTCCAACAGCTCTTTCTCATTCAAAGGTAGATATGGATTTGATTCTATCTGTCTTTTTATTTCAAAAGGAAATCCATTTATGGCAACAGCCTGTGTTAAAAAAATCCTGATTGCTGTTGTTGTATCTGTACCTAAATCCTTAAATAGAGCATCAGATTTACTCTTTAACTCATCTTCAACTCTTACCTGAATTGTACTGGCCAAATTTTTCACCTCACTTTCATCTATTTATATAAATTATAATGCTAAAACATTGCTATTTCAATACATATACATTATTTTTACATATACAATCATTAATTATATTTCACATCTATCACCCATCTAAACTCCTCTTCCAACGCATCCCAATCAGTGTTCCTGT
>CAKAQP010000030.1 GCA_916720285.1 uncultured Lachnoanaerobaculum sp.
TGGTCATCTATGAAATTTGGTGGTGGAACAATATCTTCCAGTGGATGTTCTGTAACATGTATTGCAATGGTTTTATCTTATGAATCCAGTAGTTCTATATTACCAAGTGATGTTGTGCAAAAAATAGCATCTAATAATAATGGAAATTATAATAGGTTTTATGTGAGTGCAGGACAATCTTGGGATATATTTCCTAGTGTTGCAAGGTATTATGGTTACAATTGTCATTCCCTATCTGAAAAAAGCGTTAAAACAATGTTAGCTTCAGGTCATCCGGTCATAGCATCTTGTAAGCCTGGAGAGTTTACACAAGGTGGGCATTTTATTGTACTTACCGGAATAACTGAAGATGGAAAAGTCACAGTAAATGATCCTAATTTCAATCATGCAGGAAAATCTTCAAAGCATTACGATTTTGAAAGCATATCAAAACAATTTAAAGGATACTGGAGTATGACAAAATGATAATAATGAAACGTTTAATATTGATTCATATCACAATTTTATTTGTAGTTGCAAATATAAACACTGTTTTTGCAACTCAAAAAGAAACCGATTTGTTCGGTAATACTATTGAATGGGAAAATGGGTTAGCCTTTGAAGATACAGAGATTACCGATGAACAAACTTCAACTATTAAAGAAAACTCTAAATATGACGATTCATCAATATCTAATACAACTTCAGAATCTGAAGATTCTTATGAAAGTAATGATATTGATGATAAAACAAAGGAAAAAGATAATTCAAAGCTCATTTTAAAAGCAGCATTATGTGCTCTACTAGTTCTTATTATAGGAATTTTAGTAATAAAATTTTTACTTTAATTGATATAGGAGAAGTTTTTATGCGATTAAAAAAACTAATAAAAATAATAATATATCTTATAATTGCTATATTTGCGTTTGTATTTAGGCAATTAAATTAAGATAACAGGAGGATTCATGGGTTTAGCTAGACCAATATACATAATTATAAATACGGATATAGATTCAAAAATTAAAGAAATAGAGAAAAGTAAATCTATATCTAAAGGAGATATTATAAGGGAAGCACTATCTGAATCGTTGAATGAACTTTTTGATGGAAATAAGTTAAACTTAAAAAAATTAAATAGTTTTAATTTTTTTACTTATGATTTTTCAAATGCAGATTTTCAACCGGCTTCACTAAAGATAACTGTTGAAGATTTTTCAAAGTTAAAAAAGTTAATAGACTTTACCGGAATTACATTAAAAAGACTTTGTTTTTCACTCATACACACCAAAATTATGGATATGTAAAAGGAAGGAGTAGTTATGGTTGCGTATATTTCTTCAGTTAAATATAATTCTATAATTTCATCTGTAGTAAAAGAAAAAGATGAGATTATAGCACATAATTTGATTAATGATCATGTGAACCTTTATAAATATATACAAGCAAATGTAACTCTCTTCTCAGGATACGATTATTTCATAGTTGATATATCTGCAGTGGATGATATTGATGATGATATTATAAAAGCTCTTGAAATGTACAGAACTTTTAATGAACTTACAAGAATTATTATTGTATCTCCTAATAGAAGAGCCGGAAATGAATTATTAGCAAAAATATTTTCACTTGGTATAAACAATATAGCTGCTTCTTTCGATCAATTAGAGCTTAGAGAAGAATTACTTAAGTGTATGTCTGATACAGGCAAGTCCTTCAAGGAAGCTATCGTTTTTAAAGATGTTTCAAATACATTAAATAGCGAATTAAAAGAAGTAAAGAAACTGGTCGAGAAAGTAACAATAGGATTTGCGAGTTGCCAAAGTAGAATAGGTTGTACTCACAATGCAATTATTATGGCTTTATCCCTTAGAAAAAAAGGCTATATAGTTGCTATAGTCGAAATGTGTAAGTCTACAACTTTTAACAAAATAAGAAATAATTTCAATAAGCAATTGCAAAACAAATATTTTTCTATAGACGGGTTAGATTTTTACCCGGATGCAGATAAACACACTTTAGTCGATATAAAACAGAAAGCTTATAATTTTATAATTATTGATTTTGGTAATTATACAGATTTTGAAAATGAAGAGTACTATAAATGTCATGAGAAGATGATGGTAGTCGGATCAAAACCTTGGGAAATAGAACATTTATCTGAATTTTTAAGTATATACGATGATGAAACTTTAGCATCAATCCATTATATATTTAATTTTACTCCTGATATTAATCATAAGGAGATAAAAAGAAATTTAAAACTTCAAAGTGGAGATAAGTTAAGAGCTTATTTCCAAGACTATACTCCGGATCTTTTTAATACATTTAGTTTTAAAGATTTGGACAAGATTCTAAATGATTATCTAACTGATAAAAACACCAAAAATAAAAAAAGGGGGATATTTGGAATGAAAAAATTTATATTTAGTCTTTTGGTTGGAACAGCAATCTTTTCTACAGCTTGTGGTGGCAAAAATCAACCAACTAACTCAGGTAATAAACCTACTGTAGAGTCAAATAAAAACAAAGGTGATAAAGATGCACCTATTGCAGAATTGTTGGTAACTAATGGATTTTTGTATAATGAAAAAAGGGAAATAACAGCATATGACTTTATTAATGAAAGCACTGTACAAGATGAATCGGATGTAGTAGCCGGATTTATAAATATCAAAGAAGGAGATTTTATAAAAGCAACTACATTTGTAAGCGATTATATGGATAAACAGTTAGAAGCAAAAGATGAAAAGCTTGATAAGAAGAAAATGAGTGAGATTACAGAGACAATCTCTGCAAATACTACAGACTCATATGCGATAAGTGCTGATTTAGTTTTAGCTGATATAAACGGCAATGCTAAAATTTATCCGGTAGTTATAAATATAGATAATGAAGCTCCGGTTATTGAAGCTCCTGACCTTTATATAGAATGGAATATAGGAAACGAAAGTATATGGGAATTTTCCGGCTTTCCTGAAAATCGTGAAGCAAAAGTTTATAATGCTGAAACAAATGAAGAAATTCAAATGACTGATGAAGATTACAATAACATTATACAAGAGGGATTAGCTAATGTTGGTTTAAATTATAGTGATAATTTTTTTGGAAATATGGCATTCCGTAGTATTTCTGTAACTAAAGACGGCAAAGAATCATTTCGTGCACACACATATGATTCCGTCAAAGACATTAGTAAGCCTGTAGATAATGATTTATTAAATAAAGATCCTAAAGCTGCAAAGTTACCGGAAATAAAAGGACTTCTTTCATCTTCAACTAAAGATGAAAGTGGCAAATCGATTTTTGTTTATAACATTGCATATGGCTCAAAATCTCTTCAGCCTGAAGGTGATCCTAATTTTAATAATTCTTCTTTACCAGAAAACAATACTAAAGAAAGACGATACGTACAAGAACTTAAACTTGAAGATTCTACAAACGAAACATATATGGAAAGGCATATAACTATAAAATTTATAGGAAATTAAAAATAGAGGTGAGTGATATGAAAAAATTCATTTTAACAATAACATCAATAATATTACTGCTTTCATTTAGTATACAAACTTTAGGAGAAACAGTAGCTACACCTTCGGTTGCTACATCTTCAGTAGTTATTTCTCCAAGTACATATGTTATAAACTTTTATTTATCTGAAGATAATACAAGTTTAGAAAACTTACTATTTCAACAAAAATATGATATTTCAAAAGATGTAAAACTTAATACTTCTATACCAGTAAAAAATGGGTATACCTTTATTGGTTGGAAAAACGAAGCCGTAAAAGCCGGAGTTATATTTAATTTATATACAACTTATCCAAGTTTTTCAGGTACTCCTGGAGCTATAGTTAATTTATACGCTGTATTTCAACCTAATAGGTATACAATATCTTATCATGGAAATGGTGCAGACAATGATAGTGTTTATACTTATAATCATATTTATGATGAGTCTTATGTTTATTCAATGAATCCCTATGTGAAAAAATCATATAAATTCTTAGGATGGAATACACAAGAAGATGGCAGTGGAATAACCATTCCTGAAGGAGCAATTGATGTAAACTACTCTTTAGTTGGGCATTATATAAAAGATAATTCTGAATTTAACTTATATGCTCAGTGGGAAGACATAAGAGTTGCAACTCCTTCAAATGTAATAGTAAATACAAGTAGTAGTGCTTCACATCCAACAGCTTCCGTTCAAAGTAACACAAGCAATACACTAAGTAGTCAAAGTACTACAAGCACTCAAACAAATAATAATGTATATAGTCATGATTCCGGAATAGCATCTAATGTAAGAAGATTGAATAATGAAAATGCCACTACTCAACCTGAAGTATTAGAAAATACTATACCTGAAAATATTGAAATACCTTTAAACAACAATCAAGATACTGCTTTAAATAATGGAAGATCAAGAAGAACTGGCAGATCAAGAGCAACTAGAAGAAGAGATACTACAACAAATAATAATATTGAAAATCAAAATATTGAAGTACAAGAAGTTGTAGAAAATGAAGATACCAATTTAATAGAGCCTGCTATCGTTAATCAAAATGATGATAGTAGTAAGAACATATCTAGCACAAATTCAAATGATGTTACCAAAACACCGGGGAAGAAGGATAACAGCTCAAATAACATTTTTGGTAGATTCTTTAATTGGTTATTTAAGAGTCCTGCAAGGACAGTATTTTGTCTTGCTATCTTCATTATAGCAATTATGATTCCTTTTATTTTTGTTATCTTGCTAAGAAGGAAGAAAAAAGAAGAGGATAAAGCAAATGAGCAAATTCACAAATAACATAAAAAAATATGTAACTATAGGTTTTGCCGGCAGTCAGAGCAGAATCGGAACAACAACTCAAGCGCTGCAGATACTTCAGTATCTGCAGCTTATGGGTAAAAAAGTTTGCTACATAGAAATGAATGACTCTATGTATGTTGAAAAAATGAAGCGAATATATAACATAGTAAAATATGATAAGACCAAAGAAAGCTATACTATCGGAGATATAGAGATGTATACAAGTGATAGCTTGCTTCAAATTAGCAGATCGGACTATGATTATATAATTAGAGATTATGGAAATGTTAGAGAAAATTTTAATAAACTAAGCTTTTTAGAAAGTGATATTAGAATCATTGTAGCCGGAGCAAAGCCTAATGAAATGTTTGAAACTACAGACTGTATAAGAGATAAATCTTTCTTTGATGTGAAATACATTTTCTCTTTTATTCCAAAAGAAGATAGAGAAAGTATAAAAGAAATGATGGAAGATAAAAAAGATAATACTTTTTTTGCTTCTCTTAATGTTGTCGAGCCTTTTACATACAATTCGAGTGCAAACAACACATTCAAAGAGATAATAGATATGTAGTTGAGAAAGGAACACTTAAATGTCAAAGTTTAATACTTCTTTAGTAAAAGAAGTTAAGGAAGAAGAAGCTTTTAACTCAAAACAATCAAAACTAAAAGAAAAATACAATGTTTCTGATAAGGATGTTATAGTTGTAGAAAAAAACAATTTTGTTAAATTCTTTGTAAAAACACTGGGAGCAATTATAAGAATATTGATATGGATTGTTTTTCTTGCATTGGCTTGTGTAGGAATTATTTCTTTAGTATATCCGGTACCACGAAAAGAAGTGGTTAATGTCTTTTATGAAGCTTTAATGCAACTAAAAATATTTTTTAATATATCATAATTTAGTATTGCTTTTGTGTTTTATATGTTGTATTATATCTTTGAAAGGAGATTAAATGTGTCAAGAACTAAAGCATCAAAAAAAATAACTTATGTTATGAGGTTTGAGGATAATTTAAAATCAGATTCTACAAAGTTATTTGAAAAATTTGGATTAACATTTTCAGATGCAATAAACCTTTTTTTCTATCAATCTGTAAAAGAAAGGAAGATACCATTTAGAATTAGTAAAATGACAAATAGTAATGAAAAAACTTCAAATGAAACAACAGCATATTCTGTAAGATTAGATCCTGATTTAAAAGAAGAAGCAATAGAATTATTTAGTCAGTTAGGATTAACTTTATCAAGTGCTGTTAATGTTTTTTTAAGACAATCATTAAGAGAACAAGGGATACCTTTTATAGTGAGTATGGATAATCCATTTAATCCTGAAGGTGAAAAAAAGTAGGGTATCAAAAAGTATACTTTTTGATACATTTTATTAGATATGTAAAATCTAAATAAAATGAGTTTCAAAACATGTATTTTAATTATTAAAGTTTCAAAAAGTGCAAATATACTTTTTGAAATACAAAAGGAGAACATATGTATAAAGTATTATTACAATTGGATGAAAATAGTATAAAACAAGATAACTACTATAATATAAATGATATTTACAGAGAAATAGATGATTTATATAAAAAACCTGGTTGCTATCTCCTCAATAAAATCAATGATAAATATTTCTATACTATTGATAATTTTGAGGAAGCTCCGGCAAGGTTGGGTGCTCCTAGCCTTAAAATACGCAAAATGCCTTGGTTTAAGTACATGAAGGAGTTTTGGCTTATACATGAATCACCATATAACAGCAACATGCTAATATATGAAGATATGATAAACGTAGGTGAATTTAAAGAGGAGCCTATTACAGATGGAATCTAATACTAGAAAGTTTATAAATTTTGATTTGGATACAAATTTAATGAAAACATATAACTTATCTAGATATTATGTATATAGCAATATTAAAACATTTATGGAAAAAAATAATTTTGAACATGTACAATATTCAGGATATGAATCAAAAGAACCATTAATTGATTTTAAAGTCATTGATTTGATAGAAAAAATGAGATTTGATTTACCTTGGATTTCACCTTTAATAAAAGATATTGTTATAACAGAAATAAAACAACAGCATAGATATAATTATTTGTTCGATGAAGAAAAAGATAAATCAATAGAAATATTAAATGTTATATCCAAATCTAAGCGTACACCTACTACAACACTGATGCATGCTTTTAATGAACTAAATACAAAAACAGGTAAAATCAACACATTGAAAGATGTTAAAGATATGTATGATAACCTAGAAAAATATTCTGATGAAGAAAAAAGCATCGTGAATAAAATAGTTAATGAGTGTAAACGGCAAGAAATTATTGAACAAAAAAGGCAAGATTATTTAGGACTATCTAAGAACGTTGATATAGAAGAGGATTGATAGATTGTAAAATTATGGAAGTCTATGGTTATGCAAGAGTAAGTAGCAAGGATCAAAATCCTGAGCGACAAATTAATAGCTTGTTGGAATATGGTGTAAAACAAAAAAATATCCTTATTGACAAGGAGTCCGGCTCTGAGTTCAATCGAAAAAATTATAATCTTCTTACCGGAACAAAAGAAAGTGCTGCTTTACTTAGAGAAGGAGATACCTTAGTAATAAGTAGTTTAGACCGTTTTGGAAGAAATTATATTGAACTTAAAGAAGAATGGTATAAAGTGACAAAGGAAATAAAAGCCAATATAGTAATACTTGATATGCCACTACTAAATACTTCTAACACAAGTACAGATATAGATAATACCTTTATAGCAGATTTAGTTTTTCAAATATTAAGTTATGTTGCTGAAAAAGAAAGAAAAATTTCTAAACAAAGACAAAAAGAAGGAATAGACAACGCACATAAAAAAGGTGTAAAATTTGGTAGACCGTTGTTAAAATTTCCTAGTAATTTTAAAGAAGTTTACGAATCCTGGAAGTCAAAAAAAATAACTGCAAGAGAATGTTATGATAATTTAAATGTTTCTCGCACCGGATTTTACAGATTAGTGCAGAGATTTGAGAAAGGAGAAAGCACTGAATAATAAAAACTTAATAAAATTAAAAAGCCCAGTTCTCTTTAAAGATCCAGACTTTTTAAATTCATCTTATTAAATTACAAAGTGTACGCCAATACACTTCCGATAACATCACGCCAATGATGCTATCAACAAAGCAATAAATACCTAACATACAAACGCATACAAACGCATATAAACCATAAAATTATATATACATTTGCATACAAACGCATATAAACCATAAAATTATATATACATTTCTTAAATGTTTTATATTTTAGATAAACAGCTTCGGTTTTCAATTGGTTATTCTAACATATTTAAAAGATTTAATCAATTGCCAAATTTGAAAGGAGTAAAAATGGCAAAAATAATAAGTATTATAAATAATAAAGGTGGAGTAGGAAAGACCACAAGCACAACAGCAATAGCAGAAATTTTAGCTATGTGCAATCAAAGAATTTTATTAATTGACCTGGATGCACAGTCAAATTTATCAATGCAATTCCATGCATATATAGAAGATAGTCAAGACGTATTAAATGGATATGAACTACCACAGAATAAAAACATAAATGATCTTTTCAGATTTAGATACAGAACTAAACCTGAAGTTCAAGATTTGATTGTAAAAACAAATGTGCAAAATATAGATATCATACCTTCATCAAAAAGACATGGATCTACACCTATGAATATAATCAATAACACAGGAAACAATAATATTATTCTTAAAAAAGCTATTCAATCAATAGCTGATGAATATGATTATATCCTCATAGATAATGCTCCGGCATCTAATATACTGACTGTTAACAGCATGTTTGCAAGCGATTATGTAATAGTTCCGGTAAGGATAGAGTCTTTTTCCTACAAAGGCTTGAAGGAAACTGTAGCTTCAATTTTTTACATAAAAGCAGAGCACGACCTAGATAATATAAAATTCCTTGGTGCCTTTATTACTCAGGCAAATAAGAATACAAACATTTACAAACAAACACAAGAAGCATATAAACTCGAGTTACAAGAAAGATTTTTTGACACATCAATAAGAGTTGATACAAAAATAAGTGAAGCCGAGACGGCACTGATCCCACTACTTGAAAGAAACGGTAATGCCTTAAAGGATTATGCTGAGTTACTTATTGAGACAGGTATCCTTAATGATGAATTAAATTTAAAATTAAATAATTATATAAATGGAGAGATGTAATATGGCAAAGCAAAATTTTAACTTTATTCCACAAAACAGATTAAATCTTAGTCCTAACAAAGAAGAAGCAACTGAAGTAGAAAAGATTGTTACAAAGCTTGAAGAACCAAGCGTTTCAATGCCTTTTAACTTCAAATTTATTGCTAGAGATCAAATAGAATTTAACTCAAACAATAACTTTGCACAAAAAGATATTGATAAGCTTGCTGACAGTATTCTCAACCTAGGACTTATTCATAACCTTGAAGCAACATATGACGAAGAAAAAGATAAGTATATATTAGATTCAGGAGAGAGAAGGACTAGAGCTTTAGATCTCTTATTTGAAAGATTCAGTGAAGAGAATATACAAAATGAGCCGGACAATCTTATAGCTTTATTTAATAAAAACATATCCGGATTTAAAAAGGGATATCCGGTAAATGTAAAAAGAGCAAGTGAAGAAACTTCAAAACTCGATATGATTGATGCTGAATTAAGATTAATAGCAGCCAACATAGAAGTAAGAGATGAAGATTCCGTAAAAAGACTTGAACATATTGCAAAATATAAATCTTTACTTCAACAAAAAAATGAATTACTACCTGAAGATAGTCAAATAAATATAAATGCTTATATAGCTGAAAAAGAAGAAATAAGCGAAAGGCAAGTAAGGAAATATAATAATGTTCTTTCATTAATTCCTGAACTGCAAGAACTGTTTAAGACTGGAGAGGTTACATTATCCGACAGTCCTTCTTTAGCTAAATTAACTGAATCTGAGCAATTAGAAATTGCTAATCTGATTGCATCCGGGCAAAAATTAAATGCTAAAGAATATCAGATTCTAAAAGATAAATCTGAAGAACTTAAATTAGTTATCTCTGAGCAAACAGAACAAATTAAAAAAGCTGAAGAAGAAAAGAAAGAAATTAACAGCAAGTTTAACCTTGAAATTGAACGTTTAAAACAAGATCTATCTAAAGAGCCTTCAGATAATTCTAAAGAGTTACAGGAAAAAATAAAAGCATCTGAAGAAAAATATAAAACAGCTTTAGAAGATAAAGAAAAAGCTTTAAAAGAGCAGGATCAAAAAATAGCAGAGTTGAACAGCCAACTAAAAGAGATAAAAGAAAATTCCTTAGAAGTTGACAAAGCAAAAATAATTAATGATGCTAAACACGCTATCACTATAGACAGCTTAACAGCAAGTCTCACATCATCTATTTTTAAATTAAGTAAAGAGATAAAATATATAGATGAAGATCAAAAAGACAATTTGAAAAATACTATATCTGATTTTCTTAAAAAGTTAAGTTAGATACATAGTTATGTTTAATTTTTAACAAAAGCCCTCTAAAATCACTTGTATTGCATTTAAACAGTAAAGGTAAAGAAGTATACACTAATGCTAATACACAGTGTTGTGCATTAAAATAGCACTGTGTATGGCATAAATAAAAAGTGATTTACAAATGGCAAGATAGGAGAGAAAACAAATGAACTTTACCGGTTTTAATTATATAAATGCTAATACAGTACGCAATTTTGACTTTATAACAATACCAAGAGCTTTAATAAAAGATGATAAATTTAAGAGCTTGGATGGCAATGCAAAACTTCTATATGGATTAATGCTTAGCAGGACAGCATTGTCAGCAATCCATTTAGATAAGTTCTCAGATGAAAATGGAAATATATTTATAATCTATACTGTAAATCAAGTAATGGAAGACTTATGTGTTTCAAACAAAACAGCTTGTAAATTAATTTCTGATTTAGAAAAAATAGGATTAATAACTAGAAAAAAACAAGGAAGAGGAAATCCAAGTCTCACATATGTTATGGATTTTAATTCTGTAGTGATAAATGACTTAAATCAAGAAGCTGCAGATTGTAATAAAAAAGAATCAGATGTAGATGAAGATGAAGTTAAGAAGTGTAAAAATTACACTTCTAGAAGTGTAAATTCTACATCTCTAGAAGTGAAAAATTTACACTCTAGTTATAATAATAATATTTATAATGATATAGCTCAATCAATCAATCAAGAATCTTGCAAAGATGATAGATTGATTGAGAGCGAAGAAGTTTTATTTGATGAAGCTTATATAGCATTATTAAATCAAAAAAAAGAAACAAGGTTGCTGAATAGAGATATAACTAAAAAGTGGTTTTGTGAAAAAATTAAAAATGCAGAGCTTTCAGGAAAAACAAAAGATATGCTAAAAGAAATAGTTGTAAATGATTACAAGAAAGGAGTTGTACAAAGAAAAATAACAAATCATTTAAAATATATGCAGGCATGCATCATTTCCGTTTTACTTTCATTTGACGAAAGAATAAAAGTCAGAGATATAAAAGAAAATGGTGATAAACAAAAGATAAAAAAAGAAAATAAGTTCATAAACTTTGAACAAAGAAAATATTCAGAAGAAGAAGAAGAAGAACATTTAAAAAAATGTATGGAATATATGAATAAAGTTTTAAATAATATATAAAAATGAGAGGTGAATAACATGAAGGAAGAAAAGAGAATTAAAACTAAAGAGGAATGGATGGAAGAGCTTGGTATTGATGATGAAGGAAATATTGTTGGAGAAGAGGATCTGGAAGTTCCAGTTGATGAACTTTTTGCAGATAACGATATTGAAAATAATAAAGTGGAGTTTGATAATTTAGAACTTCCTGAAGGTATAACAAGTTTCAAAGAGCTTAAGGAGTACATAGATAAGCTACCCAAAGATGCGAATTTTAATATAAATTTTTCTCTAAAAAGGAGAGAATAAGATATGATTTCAGATGAAAAGAAACTTGATTTAATAAAAGAAAAAGAAAAAGAGTTAATAGTGTCAAATAATATAGATTCTCCTAATGCTCTAGGAGAATCTATAGCTAAAGAAATTAGTATTTATGATAGAGAAATACTATTTCTAATAAATTTTGACGATAACTTAAAAGCTATAAATTGTAGTATTGTTTCTATAGGATCAATTGATGCAAGTATTGCAACAGCAAGAGAAATTTATAAGACAAGTCTTTTATCAAACGCATCGGCTATTATGTTAATACATAATCATCCGTCAGGAGACAATAAACCAAGTCGAGCTGATTTAAATATCACAGAAGAAATTGCAAAAGTAGGTAAAACTTTAGGCATAGAGGTTTTAGATCACTATATTGCCGGTGAAGACAGCTTTTATTCAATGAAAAATAAAAAGGATATAGCATATAATAAAATCAACTATGCAAATGAAACTTATGAAATTGCACAAGTAAATGTAATAGCAGAAAAAAATGCAAAAAAAATATCATATGATATGCTAGGTACACCGGAAGATTCAGTAGATTCACTATTTGATATAATACCTAAAAATAATAATGGCAAAGCTTTAGTTGCTTTAGACACTAGATTAAGACCGATAAATATTTTATATGCCGAAAATGGTAAAGAATATGAATTTACTGAAAAAAAAATAACGGAATTTGCTATTAAATCAAACTCTGCATTTATTATGGCATTAGAGTATTGCAATCCTGGAAGCATGGGTATTAAAAATGATACTCTAGATTTCGCTACTAAAATAATTACCACTATCGAATCTGCAGGTATAGAAGTTGTTGATTATATTCAATTTAATAAATATAAAGATTTAATTTCAATGAAAGGAAATAATATATTACCGGATTACACAAGAGTATATACAGGTAATATAGATTTTAGCAATAAAATAAATGAGTCGGCAAAAAGTTACAAAGCTAAACCAAAACAGTCAGCGAAGGAAAAAATTCAGGAAGATCAAAGAAAAATTGCCGATATGATTATTGCCAATTTAGGAAAAGGATATTTACTACCACCTATGTGGAACAAAGGAATGTTTAATCCTACTAATCCAGTAACAGGAGTAACCTATAGAGGAAGAAATGCTTTTAGATTAATGGTAACGGCATCTTATAATCAATATGATGATCCAAGATGGTGCACCTATATTCAAGCAGAAAGTAAAGGATGGCATGTAAATAAAGGTGCACAAGGAGTATTATGTGAAAAGTGGATTTATACACGAGAAGAAGTTGAAAAAGATGAAAACGGTAAAATTGTGTATGACGAGAATGGAAATAAAAAAACAAAAACAGTTCCACTTGAAGCCCCGGTAGCAAATTTCTTTTATGTGTTTAATGCAAACGATATAACAGGAATTGAGCCATTACCAAAAACCGAAGATAAAACACTTACAGATACTTTTCTAAAGGATTATGGAGAAGAGCTTCTAGCATCTACCAAGTGCCCAATTTTAGAATCGGCACAGCCTACAGCATGTTATATCCCGTCTACAGATACAATTTTAATGCCTTCAAAATCAGCATTTGAATCTAGCAAGGGATTTTTATCTGTTGTAATGCATGAAATGGCTCATTCGACAGGACATCCGGATCGACTTAACAGAGACCTATCCGGAAAATTTGGAACTGAACTTTATGCAAAAGAAGAGTTAAATGCAGAAATATCTTCTATGTTTTTGCAAAGTAGATTGGGAGTAGTAGTTGAACCTGATACCAATGACCTTCGTAGACATACAAATTATATAAACTCGTGGATTACTTTACTAAAAAATGATCCGAATCAACTTTTTGATGCATGTAGTAGAGCTTCAAAGATTACTGATTACTTATATGATAATTTTGAAAAATACCAGGAGTATGAAAAAAAATTAGTTAATACACTTAAAGCAAATAATTTAAGTTTAAGTGATGAATGTTTATCAAACATAAGAGCTTTAAATAAAATTACAGGAAAGGAAAATTCAATTAAAGATATCTCAGATAGTTATTTAAGCAAAAAGGGTTTGATGCCTGAGAAACAAGTAAAACTAATTGAAGCGATAGGTAAAGAATTAGAAAATCAAGAAAAAGCAATGCAGTCAAATAAATCAAATAAATATGTCGAGTTTATGAAGGAAGAGCTTACAGCAACGGCAGATATTGATAATTAAAGAAGGAGAATTTAATGAAAAATCACAGATTGACAGTAAGCTTTGATGAAGAGACATATAATCAGTTATGTCATTATTCAGCAAAAAATAACGTAGATAAAGCTTCATTAATTAGAGCATGGACTATAGAAGCTCTTAACGGTAAGTTATCTTCAGAAAATATTGATTTTATAACTAAGATTATAAGAAATGAGCTATCAAATGTTTTAAAACCATCTGTTGAAAGATTAGCAGCGTTATCAGCAAAGACTTGTATTCAAGCAGGAACTTCAGCGTATCTTTCGGCAGAAGCAATAGCTTCATTTGTTCCACCAAACAGGCAAAGAGAAGTTAAGGAAGTATTTGACTTAGCAAGAAAGCAAGCAGTGGAGTATACGCAAAAGAAATTAAATGTAGAGGAATAAATGCCAAAGAATATTTTAGTTTCAAAAATAAGAGTTCAATCTCCTAATTTAAGCAAAACAAAAATAATGAATCATAATTATTTGTTGTATATTGGTACTAGAGAAGGTGTCGATTTGACACCTTCAAATAGTATAGAAGATGAAATAAACGCTTTATCCGAAGAAGATTATTATATTAAATATATTGATAAGAGACCAAGGAGTCATGGACTCTTTGGAAACCTTGAAAAAGAAAAATTTACCGATATTGATAAGTTAGCAAAAGAAATGTTTAAAATATCCGGAGAAAAAACAATTTACAAAGGGATTATATCATTAGCCAGTGAAGATGCTGTTAATTTAGGATATACTACAAAAGAAAAATGGGAAGAATATTTAAACTTTGTAATGCCTAATATTGCAGATAAATTACAAATACCGTTATCAAAAATGCAATGGGTTGCAGCCTTCCATATGGAAGAGGCACATCCACATGTGCATTATATGTTATGGAGTTCCGGGAAAGATATCATAAAACCCTATATACATACATCAGTACAAAATTCTATAAGAGAAGTATTATCAAAGAAAATGTTTGAAGAAGAGAGAAATCAAGAGGTAATGTTAAAGACATTAGCAAGAGATACAATTGTAGAAATGTCAAAAGATGTTACTGAAAAAGCAATACGATACAGTATGCAGATTCCTGACGATCAAATAGAAAAACTTTCAAACATGATTAAAAATCTTTTGTACAAGCTTCCAAAGTCGGGAAGGACAGCTTATCAATTACTACAACCTAATGTAAAGAAAGAAGTGGATGCAGTAGTTAAATATATAAAAAATGAGATACCAGTTATTAAAGAAGAGTATGACAAATATATAAAAGCTGTTGCAAATATAAATAAAACTTATTCAGTAGTTGGAGATAAAGCATTAAGAAATATAGAAAATGCAGAAAAGGATATGGATAAAAGGATTGCAAATATAGTGATTAAAGCAACAATGAAAACAATAGGAGATCCTTCTAATACTAATAGTAATGCTTCAATGAATAATTGGACAGGTACAAATACTATAGAGGGAATGGAAAGAGGTGAGAGTTCTACAAATACTAGAAATGTAGCAACTGATGTTTTATTTGCAATATTCAATACTCCTATTAGAAAGAGTGTATATCAATCTCCATTATTCCATTCTTTAGCAAAATCTAAGAAAGCAAGAAAAGAGATAGCGAAGAAAGTAAAAGGGAAAGCACTTATTTTTCCAAATAAACCACTTGATCCGCTTGACTAAGTTGCAGCTATCTAATTTTCTTTAAAAAAATCAAAAAATACTAAAGAACAATAAAAGTTATATTTTCATTGACTATATAAGAGGAAAGAGTTATTGTAGTAAATAACAGAAAACCTGATTGGAATATAACCAGATTGGAATGTAAAGTTTTCCAGTTTATTGTTGGATAACAAATATACTAGAAAATAAGGTTTTCTGTTTATTAAAAAACAATAATATAACCATATTAAAAAAGTTACTGATTTATATAAATCAGTAACTTTTTTAATAAAAAAATATTGACACACTAAATGCGATAATGTTAGAGATTGAATTAAAAGAACTCTATGAAAAATTAGATCTTTCATAAATAAAATTTGCTAAAAAATTCAGTATGGACTATCCAAGACTTAGAGTCTGGTAGACAAG
>CAKAQP010000031.1 GCA_916720285.1 uncultured Lachnoanaerobaculum sp.
GAACAATGTGGTAACCGGCAGAGAACTTTGCCTTGCACTGTTTGATCAGGGTATTTTAAATATGGATGATAATGCATATGCACAGCTGATGTCGGGGAATGAAGGATTCGCATTTAATTTCTTCATTGACAAAGTATCAAGAATAGAGATAACACCTGCACAGCTTGCACTTGATCCTTGTTCTGCAGGAGCTGTGGTTACGGATGTGAATACGGGTGAGGTAAGGGCGCTTGTTTCGTATCCGGGATATGACAACAACAGGCTTGCCAATTCAATGGATGTGGCATACTTTAACAAGCTGCTTGAAGATGAGAGTTTGCCGCTTTATAACAATGCAACTCAGACAAAGAAGGCTCCGGGTTCCACATTTAAGCCTATTACGGCAATAGCCGGACTCGAAGAGCATGTTATAAATCCGAATGACATAATAGTATGTAACGGTATATATGATGCAATAAATCCTGCAATAAAGTGTTGGATTTATCCGGGAAGTCACGGCCCCGATTCTGTAGTAAAAGCTATACAGGATTCATGTAATGTATATTTTTCCGAGACGGGACACAGACTTTCAACAGACGGTAACGGTGAGTATTCATCAGAACTTGGTATAGAGAGACTTAAAAAATATGCTACAATGTTCGGACTCGATCATAAATCGGGAGTTGAAATAGTGGAAAATGAACCGCAGATTTCAGATATCAACCCTGAACAGTCATCTATCGGTCAGGGTAATCATTCATTTGCAAATATTCAGCTTGCAAGATATGTGGCGACTATTGCAAATCAGGGAACTGTTTTTGAACTGAGTCTTTTGGATAAGGTTTGTGATCAATACGGAAATGTTGTACAGGATTATACCCCTGTTTCAAATTATCATGTGGATATCAGTCAGGATACATGGAATAATGTTCGAGAGGGTATGTACAGGGTTATAAAAGAAGGCTCTGCAAGGAAAGTATTTACCGATCTTAATATCAATATTGCGGGAAAAACAGGTACTGCACAGGAGTCAAAGACGAGAGGAAATCATGCTTTCTTTATCTC
Source organism: uncultured Lachnoanaerobaculum sp. (assembly GCA_916720285.1). Taxonomy (GTDB): domain Bacteria; phylum Bacillota; class Clostridia; order Lachnospirales; family Lachnospiraceae; genus Lachnoanaerobaculum. The sequence goes on from CAKAQP010000031.1 coordinate 1,045, forward strand.
TTTTGCACCTTATGAAAGTCCCGAGATAGCTGTTACGGTAAATATCCCTTACGGATATTCCTCTACAAATGCGGCAGTTATCGCTAAGAATATTTATAAATACTATTATAATCAAATTAGTTTGGATTATATATTGAATAATAGTGCACTTGATGTAAGTGATGTAAAAATTGGCGACTGATTTTAGAGGAAAATATGTTAATTTTCAAAAAACACTGGATTTTTTTGCTAAATTCGTGTAGAATTTGGAGAGTAGAGAATGTTAGACGGTTTTAAGCTTAGATATTATCCGTTCAGACTGTTGATTTATATTATAGTTTTAAATACTATAGGTGTATTGGTTATTTCCAGTGCTACAGGCGGAGATAAAGGTATGGTGGCCAAGCAGATATTTGGCGTGGTCCTCGGGCTTGTACTTGTGGTATTGATATCGCTTATACACTACAGAAAATTGATGGAACTGATGTGGATAGTGTATGTAATATGTATTATCTTGCTGCTTGCAGTGTTACTTTTCGGTTATGAGCCGGAGGGTGCCGGAGCGGTGAGATGGATTAAGGTACCGGTTATTGGACAGTTACAGCCTTCTGAAATAGTCAAAATAGGTATGATTTTATTTATTGCCGCTTTTTTGGGTAAACATCAGGAGGATATCGACAGAATTTCATTTTTACTTGTATTTGCTGTAGTTGCTGCTATACCATGTATTTTAATACTGAAAGAGCCTGATTTATCAACTACAATTGTGGTATTTGTTATGATAATAAGTATGCTGTTTATCTCAGGAATCAGCTATAAATGGGTACTTGGCAGTCTTGCATTTTTAATACCATCAGCAGTAATATTTATATTTTTATTACAAAGTAACACAGTTCCCTTCTTAAGGGGATACCAAGCAAATAGAATACTTGGATGGATTTATCCGGATAAGTATGCAGACATAAATGTACAGCAGGATAACTCGATTATGGCTATTTCATCAGGTCAGTTGATGGGTAAGGGACTGAATAATAACACTTTTGCTTCGGTTAAGAACGGAAACTTTTTATCCCAGGAGCAGACGGATTTTATATTTGCGGTTATTGGAGAGGAACTGGGATTTGTAGGCAGTATGGTGGTAATAGCGCTTTTTGCGCTTATAGTTGTTGAATGTTTTCACCTTGCTTCTAAAGCGAAAGATTTAGAAGGTAAGTTGGTTTGTGTAGGCTTTGCCGCATTGGTCGGATTTCAGAGCTTCACAAATATATCGGTTGCAACAGGACTTTTTCCTAATACCGGATTGCCACTTCCATTTATAAGTTATGGGGTGAGCTCGCTTTTAAGCTTATTTTTAGGTGTAGGACTGGTTGCAAGTGTGGCTGTAAGACAGGGTAAGAACTAATATTTGGAGGTAAAGATGAATATAGGTTTGATCGCACATGATGCTAAGAAAAAGCTCATGCAGAATTTTTGTATTGCATATAGAGGTATTTTATCAAAACATAATTTATCAGCGACAGGAACCACAGGAAGATTGGTGGAAGAAGTTACCAATCTTAATATACATAGATATTTGGCGGGACATCTGGGCGGTGAACAGCAGCTTGGTGCCCAGATAGAAAATAATGATATAGATCTGGTAATCTTCTTAAGAGATCCCCTCACAAAGAAGAGCCATGAGCCGGATGCCGATAAGGTTATGAGACTTTGTGATACACATAATATACCTTTGGCAACAAATCTTGCGACAGCAGAGCTTCTTATAATGGCACTTGACAGAGGTGACTTTGAGTTTAGAGAGGCATATAGATAGTCTGATGGCGGATTATACTAAAAGAGGGAAAAAGCCGGTAAATAAAATATACCTGATTATTCCTGTTATTATAGTGATAGCGCTTTTTCTTGGAGGGGCATACTATTATCAGTTTATGATGACCGAGTACGACTTCTCCGGGAGACTTTCAAGTCTTGATATTGACACAAAAATTTCACCTCTTGCAGCAAATCTTGCATTGCCCAGCGAGGACAATGTTGACGTAGATGATATTTCTTCGGAAAGCGTTATATTGGCAGGAGGTGACGGAAGTCTTTTGGCATCAAAAGACGCCACAAAGCAGATGTATCCTGCAAGTACAACCAAAGTTATGACCGCATTGTTGGCTCTTAAATACGGAAATCTTTCAGATGAGGTAACTGTGACTGACGACAGTGTTATAACTGAGGCCGGAGCAAGTCTGGCAGGAATTAAACCCGGAGATAAGTTGACACTTGATCAACTTCTGTACGGACTTATGTTGCCTTCTGGAAATGATGCGGCAAATGCTATTGCCGTACATGTAGGAGGCAGTGTAGATAATTTTGTAAAGATGATGAATGATGAGGCAAAGAGAATTGGAGCTGTGGATACCAATTTTGTTAATCCCAGCGGTCTTTCAGACAGCAATCATTATACAACGGCATATGATCTTTATTTAATATTTAATGAAGCTATGAAAGATGGCAGATTTATGAATTATGCGGGAGCTCCGTCTTATAATGTATCATATACGGCAGCTGACGGAAGTCAGGTTACAAAAAGTTGGAAAAACGGAAACAGATATATAACAGGTCAAGCGGCAGCCCCCGGAGGTATAGTGGTAGATGCCGGAAAAACCGGAACCACTTTGGCGGCAGGCAGTTGTCTTGTGATTTGCAGTGAGAATGCTGAGGGAAAAAGATATATTTCTGTTGTATTGAAGTCAAAGAACAGAGCTGACTTGTACGACAATATGTCTAAACTTCTTTCAAAAATCAATAAATAGCATTGCACTATTCCTATTAATATTTTATAATATCATTATATTATTTTATATTTGATAACAGTAAGTTTAAGGAGGACGTTACCATGGTTTCTATTATTGCAGGAGAGAAGGGTAAGGGAAAAACAAAGATTTTACTTGAAAGAGCCAATGAAACTGTTTCAAAGGCAAACGGCTCAGTCATTTATCTTGACAAGAGTTCAAAGCATATGTATGAACTTAATAACAAGATAAGACTTATTAATGTTAGTGAATTTCCTATCATGTCAGCAGACGGTTTTGTAGGATTCCTGGCAGGACTCATTTCATCCGATCATGATATTGAAGCTATATTCCTGGACAGCTTTTTGAAACTGGCAGTACTTGAAGGAGCAGACATTACTTCAACAATCGATCGTATAGAGACATTGGGAGAAAAATATGGAATCACATTCGTTTTGAGTGTTTCAACGGATGCATCAAATCTACCTGAAAATGCAAAGAAGAATGTTTCTGTAGCATTATAATAAAGAAAATATCATATAATTTTGTACGTGAATTATCTGATTTAATAGATAAAGGCAGACTCGATTTTGAGGTCTGCCTTTTTAAATTTAATTGAAAAAAATACTCCTGTGCAGTATAATGTAGAGAATTGTATTCATGCAGGCAATAATTGCTTGCTTTTTTAAGGAGAATAAAGTTGGCTGATTCTAAAAAAATTATTCCCTATAGAAAAAAAAGAACTTTTAATGTGGGTTTTATAATATTCCTGTTTTTACTGCTTTATTTGATATCAAGTGCTGTCAGAGGAGCTACAAGAAAACAGATAAGATATAATGAAGTGGTCGAGGGAAGTATGTCCGAGAATAAGACGCACACCGGACTTATACTAAGAGATGAGAGTGTTCAAGTTTCACCGGATGGAGGATATATAAATATATATATGAGAGACGGTAAAAGAGCGGCTGTAGGAAGCAGAGTATATTCTCTTGATGCTACCGGAGACTTAAAGAAACTTATGGAGGCGTCGGCAGGAAAAGAAGATACCATATCGGATTCCAGTGTTATTGAAATGAAAAAGAAGCTTTCAAATTTCACTTCGAACTATTCGGATTCTGATTTTGAGTATGTATATGATACAAAATATTTATTGGACAATGCCGCAAGCGAATATTCGAATTTAATAAACATAGAAAATATTGATAATATTTCAAATGAAAACGGTTTGAGTCTTAATGTGATTACATCACCTTATTCAGGAGAAATATCATATGCTATAGATGATATTGCCGAGAAAAAAGAGGAAGATCTTACTAAAAGTGATTTTGATACATCAAAACATCCTATAAGCTATATAAAGAATGAGCAGCTTATTGAGGCGGAAACAAAGGTCTATAGGATTGTAAACAGTGAATCATGGAGTATATATTTTGAATTTGAAAAAGGTGAGGAAGAACTGTATGCCGAAAAGAAAGCTTTGACTGTAAAATTCAAATCAAATGGTCTGACACTTACAGGAGATTACTCTGTTGTAGAAACAAAAGACGGATATAGTCTGGGAAAATTGACATTTGATAAATATATGGTACAATTTATTTCAAACAGATATGCGGAGTTTGATATACAGTCATCGGTTGTAAACGGTTTAAAGATTCCGTCCAAATGTGTGCTTGAAAAAGACTTCTATACTATACCTGTTGAATATATGGCAAAGGGTGGAGATGGTGTAAGCGACGGATTTTATAAGCAGGTGGATAAAGACGGTACGACCTCAACGGTTTTTGTGCCGGAAGATATAATCAAGATTACGGATACAAATTGCTATATCAGTACTGAAAATAAGGATATAGCATCCGGTGATAAATTGATAAAACCTGATTCAAATGAGATCTTTGAGGTTTCGAGTAAGGAAAAATTGTTGGGAGTATACAATATAAATAAAGGATATACAGTATTTAAGAACATAGATATACTCGGATCGAATAAGGAATTCTATATTGTAGATAAGGGTACAAAATACGGTTTAAAGGTATATGATCATATTTTATTGAATCCTGACGATTTTAAAGAAGGAGATTTTATTTATCAATAGGAGAAACTATGGTTAAGGAAAACTTACAAAATGTTATAGACGATATGAAAATCGCCTGTGAAAAAAGCGGCAGAAATATAAATGATGTAACTCTTATTGCTGTAAGCAAAACAAAACCGAATGAACTTATTATGGAGGCTTATGAAAGTGGAGTAAGAGATTTCGGAGAAAATAAGGTGCAGGAGCTTTTAAGAAAAAAAGAGGAGCTGCCAAAAGATATCAGATGGCATATGATCGGACATCTTCAGACAAATAAAGTCAGACAACTTTTGGGTAATACTGTATTGATACATTCCATAGACAGTATAAGACTTGCGGACACTATAGATACGGAGGCAAGAAAAAAAGGCATTCATGTTGACGGATTACTTGAGATCAATATTGCAAAAGAGGCCTCAAAATACGGTTTTCTGGAAGAAGAACTTGATGAGATTTTGCCGATATTTGCAAGATATAAGAACCTGCATATCAAAGGATTAATGACAATTGCCCCAAATGTAGAAAAATCTGAGGAAAACAGAAAAAATTTTAAGAAAATAAAGAAAATATCTGTTGACATAATTGAGAAAAACTATGATAATATAGAAGTAGAATTTTTATCAATGGGAATGTCTGGCGATTATACTGTAGCGCTTGAAGAAGGTGCAAATTTGGTAAGAGTTGGTACAGGAATATTTGGAAAAAGATAAAAAAGATTGGAGAGAACACGTGAAGATGGAATTTTTTGATAAGATCAAAAGTTATTTACGAGTGAATGATAGCGATGATGAATCTTATGATGATGATATTGTCGAAGTCGATGAGTATGAAGATGACGAGGATGATACAGACATCAAAAACGCAAGCGAGCAGGTAGAAGAAGAAGAGCCTATGAGGCCTAAAGTTGCAAGCAGAAATACTAAGGTTAACAAAGTTATTCCTATCAGAAAAGATATGGAAGTTACTATGTTCAGACCAACATCTGTAGAAGAGTCAAGACTTGTAGTTGACAGCCTTAAAGAGGGAAAGACAGTTGTTCTTAACCTTGAAGAGGTAAGAATTGCTATTGCACAGAGAATAGTGGATTTTATTTGCGGTGCCGCTTACGATATGGAAGGAAACCTTCAGAGCATCTCTGACAGTATTTTTATCGTTACACCTTCAAATATAAGTTTATCAGGTGAGTTTGTTGATTTGCTTGGTGGCTCAGGAAGTATAGACCGCAGCAGTGCAGACGCTTCAGGATATGGTATGAGGTTATAATTTTGGAAAAAGAAGAACTATTTCTAAGAAATAAATTTTTAGATTTAGCAAGAAACGCATATTTTAAGAACATTGTTACGTATTCCATGTTCTTGAATTTAAATGAGCAGACAATTTTTGAAACAATTCAGAAGGATCTCCCGAATATAAGATATGTTATGTTTGGTGGTTATTCTGAAGCGGAAAGAAAAATTGTCTGCTTTTATTGTGATAATATTCCAGAATTCGATATGCTGGAATATATTAAGATTTCTCCGGTTAATAAAAAGTTTGCAGACGAACTTACTCATCGTGACTTTTTGGGTGCATTGATGAATTTAGGTATTGAAAGGCATATGGTGGGTGATATATGTATAGCGGATAATACAGCTCATATCATTACGTTTAAGAGTATGTCGGAAACTATAATAAGCGAGCTTACTACAGTAAAACACACAAAAGTCGTATTGGAGAGAGAAAGTGCGGATGAATTGAAGGCTGTAAACAGAGTGGAATATAAAAAGATAAATGTTCCTTCTGAGAGACTGGATTCAATAATAGGTTCAATATACAATATTTCTCGAAGCAAAGTCAATTTGTATATTGACGCCGGTAAGGTGTTTATAAATTCAAGACAGTGTTTTTCACATTCATCAAAAATAAAATCAGGGGATATTATAACTGTACGAGGGCTTGGAAGAGCAAAATTTTTGGGTATAAGTGCTTTATCCAAAAAAGGCAGAATGTTTGCAGAAACGGAAATTTTTAAATAGGGATTAGCAAATGTATTTAAATAGATTAGAAGTTAACTTTGAAAATAAGCCATGTTATGACATTGTTATTTATGATGACTTTTCTGACTTAAAAAATGAATTAAGTAAATTTGATATAGAAAACAGAAAAATTTGTATTGTCACAGACTCAAATGTGGCTGAAATATATCTTGATAAGGTAAAAGAAGAACTTGAAGGATTGAAAGTATTTACGCATATATTTGAAGCGGGAGAACAAAATAAACATCTTGAAACTGTTTCAGGAATATATGATACTTTGATCTTTAATAAATTTGACAGAAAAGATATTTTACTGGCTCTTGGCGGAGGTGTGGTAGGTGATATCTGCGGATTTGCGGCAGCTACATATCTTAGAGGAATCGATTTTGTGCAAATTCCGACAACTTTGGTGTCACAGGTGGATTCAAGTATAGGCGGTAAAACCGGAGTTGATTTCAAGCATTTTAAAAACATGGTTGGAGCGTTTTATATGCCGAAACTTGTATATGTAAATATAAATACTTTAAATACTCTGCCTGAGGCGGAATTCTCATCGGGAATGGGAGAAGTTATAAAACATGGTTTGATATCTGACAAAGACTATTATTACAGTCTTTTTGAAAATCATAAAAAAATATTGTCAGGTGATATAAAAGCATTGGCCGATATGGTACTTACAAGCCAGAAGATTAAAAAAGAGGTCGTAGAAAACGACCCTTATGAAAAAGGTCAAAGAGCTATATTAAACTTCGGACATACTTTGGGTCATGCTATTGAAAAAGAAAAGAACTTCAGCCTTTCACATGGGGCATGTGTGGGACTTGGAATGCTTGCGGCATTTGATATCTGTATAAAAAGGAATAAACTCGGTGAAGATGACAGGAAGTTTCTTAATGATTTGATGGGAATTTATTCTCTTGAAACCGGAACGGATATTGATGTTGAAAAAGTTTTTGAAGCTACATTTAATGATAAAAAGATGGAAGCGGGACAAATAAAGTTTGTTTTATTAAATAAAATAGGAGATGCGTATATAGACAGAAATGTTAAAAAAGAAGATATGGTGGAGGCGTTGAAGAGTATATGCAAAGAAATATAGTTTATAAGTTTGCATCATTTTTTATTATGGTTGCAATATTGGTTGGAGTTGACCAGTGGAGTAAATACGAAGTTATGATGAAATTAAAAGATGCTCCTGCTTATCCTCTTATAGATAATGTATTGTATTTCTGGTACTCGGAAAACTCAGGTGCGGCTTTCGGAATATTACAGGGAATGCATATTTTCTTTTATATAATTACCGTAGCGGTTTTACTGGGTATAATCTATTTGCTTTTTAAGTTGCCTTCAGATAAGCATTATTATCCTTTGCTGTTTTGCGGAGGCTTGATTTTTGCGGGTGCAATCGGTAATTTTATTGACAGAATAATAAGAAGTTATGTGGTTGACTTTATTTATTTTAAACCTGTTAATTTTCCTATATTTAATTTTGCGGACATCTGCGTAACAGTGGGTACATTTGTACTTTTTCTTTGTCTGGTATTTGTATACAAAGAAAACGAATTGGAATTTTATAAAAAATAATTTTAGTTTGGAGATAAATGGATAACTTTGAAATAAAAGTGGAAGAATCGGATATTGACAAAAGAATAGATGTATTTCTTGCGATGAATCTTGAGAGCTTTTCAAGATCGTATATTCAGGATTTAATTAAGAAGGGTAAGGCCCTTGTAAACGGGAAAGATGTAAAGTCAAATTACAGGCTTAGAGACGGTGATATTGTAAATCTTGCTATACCTAAGCCTGAGCCGCTTGAAATTCTTCCTGAAAACATACCGCTTGATATAGTATATGAAGATGATGATGTAATACTTATAAACAAACCGAAGGGTATGGTGGTTCATCCGGCTGCAGGGCATTACAGTGGAACTTTGGTGAATGCACTTTTATATCATTGCAAGGATAATCTCTCCGGAATAAACGGAGTGCTGAGACCGGGAATAGTACATAGGATAGATATGGATACCACAGGTATAATAATTGCATGTAAAAATGACAATGCACATCAGCATATTGCAAAACAATTGGCCGAACACAGTATTACCAGAAAATATGTTGCTATAGTTACCGGAAATATTAAAGATGATGAGGGGACGGTGGATGCTCCTATAGCCAGATCGAAAAATGACAGGAAGAAGATGGCTGTGGATAAAGACGGAAAGAGAGCGGTGACTCATTATAAAGTCCTTGAAAGGTTGAATAATTATACATATATTGAATGTGTACTTGAAACCGGAAGAACTCATCAGATAAGAGTACATATGTCATATATACATCATCCTCTGCTTGGTGATGAAGTGTATTCGGGAAAGAAAGAAAATATTAAATCGGAGGGACAATGTCTCCATGCAAAGGTGCTTGGATTCATACATCCACGAACAAATGAATATATGGAATTTGAAGCACCTGTTCCGGATTATTTTAATGAAATATTAAGAAAATTTAGAAAGAATTAAATATAAAACCGCATAAACATTAGCTAAAAAGTGACAACTGAAAGACAGATATATATACATTCTGCTTTTTTTGTTATATAATAATACATATAAATTATCTGTGTTTACATTTTCGGTATTATAAAAGAAAATGCAGACGGAAATTGATTATTTAGGAGGTAGGTATGGACAATAGATTGGTTATTACCATAGGTAGACAGTGCGGAAGCGGTGGAAGAAGGATCGGTCAGATGCTGGCTGAACAATTGGGTATAAAATGCTATGATAAAGAAATACTCAACAGGGCTGCTAAGGAGAGCGGACTGGCTGCAGAGTTGTTTGAGACTCATGATGAGAAGCCGACAAGTTCATTTTTATACTCTCTTGTGATGGACACTTATTCTTTAGGATATACATCTTCATCCTATATGGATATGCCTATAAATCATAAGATTTTTTTGGCACAGTTTGACACTATTAAAAAGCTTGCATCCGAGGAATCATGCATTATAGTCGGTAGATGTGCAGATTATGCTTTGGCTGACGACCCGAATGCGTTTTCGGTATTTATTACCGGAGATGACGAGGATAAAATTAAGAGAATTATGGAAACCAATAATATTGAAGCCAATAAGGCAAAGGATATTATGGTAAAGACGGACAAGAAGAGGTCAAGCTATTATAACTACTACTCAAGTAAGAGATGGGCAGACTCAAGAAGTTACGATTTGACTGTAAACAGTTCAACACTTGGGCTTGAAGGCACTGTAGAACTTATTAAAACATTTGCAAAGATAAAAGGTTTATTATGAGATTAAAGTTTATTTGTCAGGCTATGCTTATAGCAGGAGTTTTGGCGGCATGTGGCGGTAATAATTCAAATACTGAGAATAAGGTTGAAACTTCATCCGCTGTAAGTATGGAAACCGGTGCAGACGGGAAGGTAGTGCAGACGGATGTTGTAAGAAAGGTATCTACAACAAAGAGTGACAAGGATTCAACAACTGCACAGAGTTCTAAAGAGCCTGAAAGCAGTACGGAAGTTACTTCAAAAGCTGTTGAAAATACCGGCATATCGGAGACTGCCGCTGTAGAAGAGACTACTACAGTCAAGGAAACCGGGGCTGAAACCAAAGCACAAAAATCCGAGGTAAAAGAAGCGGGAGAAATAGGACTTGATCCAAGTTGGCAGTATGCGTCATTTTCAAAGATAAATTCAGGTAAAAGCGTACTCTATAAGCCCGGTGAGAACGGTAACGGTATAACAATAGCCGTAAATGCCGGACATGGTACAAAGGGAGGCTCTTCACAAAAAACACAATGCCATCCTGACGGAACTCCGAAGGTTACAAGCGGCACTACAAAAGCGGGAGCTACCACAGCTATTGCCGTTTCCGAGGGTATGACATTCGCAGACGGTACACCTGAAAGTACCGTAACATTTGAAATGGCAAAGATACTGAAAGACGAGCTTTTATCCAGAGGGTATAATGTGCTGATGATTCGTGACGGCAGTGATGTTCAGCTTGACAATATTGCAAGAACGGTAATAGCAAATAATGTTGCTTCTGCGCATATAGCGCTGCATTGGGATTCCACAACTGCAGATAAGGGAGCATTTTATATGGGAGTTCCTGAAGTGGACTCATACAGAAGTATGGAACCTGTAGCTTCAAACTGGAAAAAACATGAAGCCCTCGGCAAGTCTTTAATAAACGGATTGTCTTCAAACGGAACAAAGATTTTCAGTAAGGGAAGAATGGAGATGGATCTTACACAGACATCTTATTCAACTATTCCGTCGATTGATATTGAATTGGGAGATAAGACATCAGATCACGGAAAAGGCGAACTGAAAAAACTGTCAAAGGGAATTGCTGACGGTATTGACAGTTACTTCGGAAAATAAAATATAAGTGAAAGTTTAGGGAGTATTATGAAAAACAAATTAAAATATCTTATATGTATATTGGCGTTTTTGCTTCTTACAGCATGTGGCGGTGTTGTTAAAACAGATATGAATTTTGATGATTCCTTTGCAGGAAGCAGAGTTATGACATATACAATATCAAATTCTGACTATACATCATATGTTCAAAAGGATTTTGCAACAGTAGCGGAAACATTGAAGGCGCTTTGTCCTGAAGATATTGAAATCACTTCAGTTACACAGGATGATACAAATATTGTTGCCGTATTTACTATAAATTTCTCATCAAAAGATGACTACGAGAAAAAGGTCGGAAATATATTAAAAGCTGTCGGAAGCGACATAGAACCGAAGGTTACACTTTTAAGATCAAATACCGCATTTGCAAAGGGAGTTGCATTTCAGGAAAATTTCGGCACTGAGGACCTTCTTAAATGGATGAGAGACGGAATAGTAAATAATGATTATATAACATCTTCTTATGAGGTTTATATATTTTCTACAAGTCAGGTGAGTCTTAATATAGCAGGTGAGGAATATGAAAAAGATGCCAATATGAGCATAATAGATGTAAATACTACAAAGTATTTGCCTATTAACGGTGTCGAGTTCAATACCGTAATAAATAAAGACGGAAGTATTGACAGAAGTATTGCTATAGATATTCCCAATACCAGCTATGACCAGGCCAAAGATGATATAGATAAATTTATGGCTGAAAGATCGGGTGAAGTCGGAACAGGAACCTGGTCGGAAGCGAATAATTCACATATTTTCACTGTCGAAGGTAAGGCTTTAAGTGCAGACGACTGTAAAAAAATGACTGAAAAGTTTACCGGAAAAAGTCTTGACGCTAAGAAAGGTTCAGATGCAAAGGATAATCAAGTCTCAGAGGAGACTCAGGTGGAATCTGAGAGCGAAAAAAGTACCGAGGAGAGCACTGAAGTCGCATCTGATTCATTGAATGATGTAGATAAAAGACATTTATTTTCTAAAAATTATGCTCTTAATGAGTATATAAATTTGGAAGACTATATCAGCAATTACAATAATGCCGTCAGCTTTGATTATTATGTAAATCCGGAGAATAACTATGAAGGAACTATAACAGACGGTACAGGATATTCATCTACGGTTTCACGTTTTGCAATGAGCGGCGACTCAAAGACTTTGCTTTACAGCGGTTACAGTTCAACTTTTGATATAAAGCTGGATGTGAATATTTTGCCGAATGTAAGTAAATATAAGCATATCGTTGAGATTACTCCGACAGGTAAGATAAAAAGAAATATTACTGTAGTTTTCAGCGAGTCTTTCAATGATGATGATGCAAAGTCTCTTGAGGAAAAACTGAAGAGTGTTCTTTCTCAAAGCAAGATAAAGCTTGATAAAGTATCTTTAAACGGTAAGGATCTTGAAGTTAAGATATCTTCTTCGGGTACTATTGAAGAAGATGTCAAGATGTGGGAAGAAACTACAGGATACAGCGGATCGATAAGCAGTCTGGACATCGATAAGAAGTGGCTTTTTGTAACAAAGCAGAGAATTTCATTTATGGATGACTTTAATCCTGAGATTTTCACATCCGGAAATGTTGATTCATATGAATACATAGTTAAAAATGCCGGTAAGCCTGTAGATAAGGATTTATACTTAGCAGGAAGTTTTGAAAACGCAGAAGCCAAGTTTAAGGGCAATGACTTTATTGTAAAGGGTGAGAATGTTATGATGTCAAATTATACTACTCCATTCTTTGTGAGCGTTCGTACAAACTTTACTATATATATTATCTTTGCGGCTGTTGCATTTATATTTATTTTGATAATAGCCGTTCTCCTTCTGATTTTATTTAAAAAATCAAAGAAGAATAAGAATGATGTACAGGTTGCAGATATATCGGTTGCAGAAGCACCGGTTAATACAACAAGCAATACGGTAAGTATTAAAAAGGATGAGCCTAAGTTAAATGATGAGGCTAAGCAAAATGATAAGGTATTTTGTTCCAACTGCGGTCAAGAAAACAATGCAGGTGATAAGTTCTGTTCGTCTTGTGGAAAAGAAATTTTATAAAGGTGGTAGATTGAATGTTTAAAGGTATAAAAAGAACAAAAAACAATGATTTGGTTATCAATAATAAAGGGCTCAGTGTTTTAAATATATTGTTTATTTTATCGGCCTTGATTACACTGTTTTTCTTTATCCCGGTATTGAAAGTGGATTTCAGTTACGGATTTTTGGGAGATGACTTAAAAAAGAGTTTTTCTTTATTCAGCATGGCAACCTTGAAGACTGATGAGCTTGGTCTTAGCGGATTGGCTGCTGTAAAGGGATATACATTATTATTTATAATTTATCCTATAGTAAATATTGTTATGTGGCTGCTGAATAAAAAAGCTACAGGTAAGGTCAGCTATATATTTGTACATGTTGTTTATTTGCTCAATATATCTTTAGGATTTACAGAGTTTATAATAATGAATGCTTTATCAGGTTTACATGCGGATGAAATGAAGGGCACATTCTTTGTATGGATATTCCTGTTGATATTACTTGTAAATCTTATATTATCTGTATACGGTATATTAAAAACCGGTAGAACTGAAGTTGATGAGAATGCGGCCGCTTTGGATATGAATGTGGACTATGCAAAGGGAATACTCAACAAAGCCGGAAATGTAGCTACAAATGTGGCAAGTAATGTATCGGCAGCCGCTTCAAAGGCTGCGGCATCAAAGCCTTTGAAAGAGCAAAAGGATGAAGTTAAATTAAATACGGTTGTATGTGACAGTTGCGGCAATGAATGTCCTGAAACTTCAAGTTTTTGCACTAAATGCGGGCACAGCCTTGAAGAAGCAAAAAAGGCTAAAGAAGCAACACCTTCCTACGCAGATGAGGCTGCAAAATTTGCAAGAGAGATGGCATCAAATGAGAGTGATGCTACAGAAACTGCAGCCGAAGAAGTTTCCTCTAAGGTGGAAAACAATGCGGATGATACGACTTCAAACGGGGTATCACTTTCTAAATAAAATATTAAGAGATAGCGTTTAATACTTTAAGGTGGGCTTTTGCCCACCTTTTTTATAGAAATATCACTTATTATTCTATTTTTCTTAGTGTATATTGTTTTCATCTATGATAGAATATATAGAAGTACTTCTTGAAAGGAGCATTACTCCAAAATGAGAGATGATGATTTTTACAGAGAACTTAGTGAGGCTGACAGCGAAGATCTTGAAAAATACTTAAAAGATTTAGCTAAGCTGAAAAAAATTAGAGAAGAAGAAAAACTAAAAGAACAAAACAAAGAACTGCTTAAAAAATTAAGTGAAAACAATAAGAAAATTGAAGAAATCGGACAGAATATAAGAAAAGTAGAAAAAAAGCCGGATAAGATAAATATCATAGGTTCGAAGAAATCTTCAAAGTTAAAGAGCGGAAGAAATATAAAAAGCAATACTAATGATGATGAGGAAACAGGCGGAATAAAAATTCCTTTGCCAAAGAGCAGTCAAAAAGCTGTGGTAAGAAGGGACGATGTATACAGAACTCAGACCGTTCAAAGAGAAGAGGCACCGAAAAAGGTGGTTAAAAAGAAGGTTACAAAGCCCGTTACCAAAAAGATTGTTAAAACCAAAAAGGTTACTAAAAATGTGAATCCTAAGACGG
>CAKAQP010000032.1 GCA_916720285.1 uncultured Lachnoanaerobaculum sp.
TCATGCATTAAATTAGTATATATTAAAAAAGTAAGCCATGTAAGTATAACTGTCAAGATGTTAGATATATTTTGGCAGTTTTTATATTGGGAATATTGAATCGTCAGAGATTTATTTTAAGCTTTGACTATATTATTATAATTATATTTGATACAATATGACGATATAAGTTTTGAATGTATTTAATCTTACATAATTTACTATAGTATTAAACATTCAAGTATTTTGAAAGAAAAGAGAGTATGAGTTATAAAAATATAAGAAAAGAATGTGAAGAGTTGTGGGCGAAAAATAAATACTATGTACTGAGTAAATCACATAAGGAATATCTCGGGATAAGAGAGTACCTTAAAGGGGATGAATTGGATGTTTCATTTCTGAAAGATAAAATACAAAAAACAAAAGACATGAATGAGAGTAGGAAAGATTTCAGTAATGCCGTTCTTCATGTGTGGGGATATTTTAAAGAGGATGCAAGTGCTGTAGAGAAGCAAGAATTATTTAATATATTAAATGAATATATGGAAGAGAGAAGCAGTCAGACAGTTGTAATTGACTATTTAAATACTTTATTAAAGAAATACCCAAATGAATATTTGGAAAACTCCACTTTCTTAACAGGAGAATAATATGAGACTATGGCATGAAAAAATCATACACTTATTACCTAAAAATCAGCTGCTTCGACAGCATAGAGAATGTTGTGCTCTTAGGGGAAACGGTTGGAAGAAGAAACATAAAACCGTAGATTATGTGTTTTCATATTCGCCATATCTTTTATTCAGATACCATTTGTTGGTAATGGATGAGATGGAAAAAAGAGGATATAATGTTTCAGGGGAATGGAAGGATAAAAATTACAGAGGGAAAATCGCAGAAAAATATATAGATCTTGAAGAGGAAATCATAGAAGATCCAATTTATAAAGAGCATAATATTGAATATCTGGATGAATGTATAGAGAATTTAAGAAATAAAGGTATAGAGCTTAAATTATAGAATTTATAAAATCCCTTGATACTTTTGCCGGAACATAAAATTTCGCCTATAAAAATATTCTCTTAAATATTTATACATATTTATGGTATATAATAGTGAGGACTTTACAATAACTTATTTTATATGGAGGAAAAGTGAAGAAGAAGGTTTTAATAGGTATTGTTGTAGTTCTATGTATCATACTTGGAATTATATTTATATCAAGAGAAATGGATGGAATTATAGGCTCAAAAGAGAAGGTTACACAGGTGCAGTTATATCAGGTTGAGGGTGATGATGTAGCGCTTGTATATAATTATTCTTTGCAAAAGGCCAAAGCAATATATAAAGACGGAGTGGTATATGTACCTTTAAATTGGACAAGAGCAATACTCAATGATAAATTTTATTACAGTGATGATGAAAAGCTTCTTTCATACGCTTTGCCTACAGAAATAGTTTATGCAAATTTTGAGAATGTGGATAATAACGGAAAGCCGCTTTTGCTTGAATCGGACGGAAAGGTTTATTTGTCTATAGAAACAATAAAGGCTTATACAGACGTATGGGTAGATTCATACACTGAGAGTGAAATTAAAAAGGTGTATATAAATAATACTTTCGGTAGTTATGATGTTGCTACAATAAAGTCAAAGTCGGGACTGAGAGTGGATGCCGATAATTGGTCTGCAAGTATAGAGGGTGTGGAACTTAAGAAAGATGAAAATGTTACAATAGTTGAACAAAATGAGAAGTGGTATAAAGTTTTCACACAAAGCGGTTTGATGGGATATGTAAAGAAAAATCACTTGAAAAATTTCACACAAGCCGAAAGACAAAGTGGATTTGTAAAGCCGGAATATACTTCCATATCAATGGATGAGAAGGTTGTTCTTGGATGGCATCAGGTAACGACAGCTGCCGCAAACAGCGGTATGGAGAAGATTGTTGCAAATACAAGCGGAATGAACGTAATATCACCGACATGGTTCAAACTTTCAGATAATAAGGGCAATTATACTTCTATAGCAAGTAAAGATTATGTAGATGCGGCACATAAAAAGAACTTACAGGTATGGCCTTTAATTGATAATTTCAGTAAGGATATCAGTACATTAAAGATATTGTCTTCTTCCGAAAACAGAAAAAATCTTATTTCAAATATGATTGCAGATGCAAAGAAATATGGTTTTGACGGAATAAATATAGATTTTGAGTCACTCACTCAGGATAATGCACCACATTTTATTCAGTTTATAAGAGAGCTTTCTGTTTCTTGCAGAAATAATAAAATAGTGTTGAGTGTAGATGTTCCGATTCCGGCATCTTACAATATGTACTATGAAAGGGATGAGCTGGCTGAAGTTGTGGATTATGTTATAAATATGGGATACGATGAGCATTACAGCGGATCTGATGAAGGAAGCAGTGCTTCTATAGACTTTGTAAAAAATTCCATTACAGACAGCCTTACAGAAGTACCTAAGGAAAAACTTATAAATGCTGTTCCGGTATATACAAGAGTTTGGACCAAGGAAAACGATAAGGTAACATCAACCGCACTCGGAATGGTAGGAGCGGCTACATGGGTAAAGGAAAATAACGTAAATCTTACCTGGGATGAGGAAGTAGGCCAGTATGTAGGGCAAACTACAGTGGGAAATGCCACCAAGTATATATGGATGGAAGATGAGCGTTCTATGAAGCTTAAAATGGATGTGGTAAAGGAAGCGGACTTGGCGGGAGTAGCGGTATGGAAACTCGGACTTGAACCGAAAGAGATCTGGGATGTAATATCATATAAATGATAATGGATATTTAAAATAAAATGTAGTATTATACAATTGTTTACAAAAATTCAGTCATATTGATGTGGCTGATTTTTTGTGCAATTTTGAGTAATGAAAGGGTAGTAAAGTGAAAAAGAATAAATTTGTCCCGACAGTTTTGGGGCTTACCATGTTGATGTCCTTTAATGCATATGCAGGTGCTGACGGATGGAAACAGGAAAATAATAAATGGAAATACTATAAAGAAGATAAGGCTCTAAAAGCCTGGCAGCAGATAAATAATAATTGGTATTTCTTTAATGAAGACGGAAGTTTAAAAACCGGTTGGTATATGGACGCCGCAAATAATTGGTATTTTTTAGACAGCTCTAAAACTGCCAATGAGGGAGTACTTTTATCAGGATGGCAGTGGATAGACGGATATTGCTATTATTTTGAAGGAACAGATAATACTAAATTTGGAAAGATGTATTCAAATACTGTTGTCGGTGGATATAGAATTGATACCACAGGTAGATGGATAAATGAGAGCGGAATTGCGTATTATGAAGCCGGTAAAGGTATAAGTACAAGCAATGCTTTACAGAGCTCGTCAAATACAGCGAAGAAATCAAGTGTTGCAGGAAGTTCAGGTAAAAGTGGCGGCTCAAGCAGGGGTGGAAGCTCAGGTAAAAGCGGCGGCTCAAGTAGAGGTGAAAGCTTCGGTAAAAGTGGAGGCTCAAGTAGTGTCGTAAGCTCCAATAAAAGTAGTGGATCAAATATTGGTGAAAATACCGGAAGAAGCGATGGTTCAAGCGGTTTAAATCAAGGAGAAGAAAACAGAATATTAAGAGAATCAAATGTAACGGTTGAAAACTCAAGTTCTGAGAAAAGTGAAGACTTTGTAGGTTCAAGACAAGATTTAAGCATAGAAAAAAATACAAATAAAGAGGATACCACAAAGTCAAATGAGAGCCCTGTAAAACCGGCCACTTCCTCAAATGTCGAGATACCGAAAGCAGAGGAAAAAAAGGATATAGAGTCAAAGGAAAGCAAAAGTGCTGAGGCGGAGCGAAAAGAGAGTGAGCAAAACAGGGCTGAAAAGATCAAAGAATCATTAATTACTTCAGAGAATGACAATGTTGTTCAGTATACAAATGAAGACGGTGAAATCAGAACCATTATATGGGTAAGGGGAATTAACGGACCTGTTATGGGAGAAGGCGGAGATTTTCATAAAGAGATTACACAAGGTGGAAAAGATACTTATATAACATATACTGTACCATATTCAAGTGGAGACGGATGGTATGATGTTAATAAAACAAGAAGCGGTGGAAATACCGATATAGATAAAAATCTTTGCTTTGCAGCGGTATCATCAAATATGCTTCATTGGTGGTTTGATCAAAATATTGAATATGTCGACAGATATATAGAAAAAAACGGAGATATAATTCGTGCCAACAGAAAACTTTCAGATTTAAAAACTTCCTTTGAAAATCCTGAGAATAGTAAAATATTTGAGCTGTATAAGGTGCTGTACGGATATAATGAGAGAGGGTTTTATTCGGATCTTTTGATGGATTTATTTATTAACGGATATACTCCAAATCCAAAGGGTGGAACAAATATAGAAAGTGATGAGCTTATTCCAAATAATAACGGCGGATTTTTCTATGACGTTTTCAAAGGAAAAAAACTTACAGACCGTACTTATGGTGGAAACTATGAATCATTAAGTAATCTTCTTAAAGAAATCTTGGGAAATGGCGGCATAGTAGGACTTTCTCATAAAGTGTTTTCAAAGAGTAATCATATAGTTACTTTGTGGGGCGCTGAATATGACTTGAACGGAAAGTTGAAGGCTGTATATATCAGTGATTCGGATGATCAGTATGAAAGAAATGTAGGTATGAAGCGTTATGAAATCCGAAATGTCGGTGGAATATCAAAAGTATCTACCAACGAAACAGATAGGTCTGCGGGTGCTGAAGTAAGATATCTTCATATCTTATATCAGGGAACCGGACAATGGGAAAATTATTTTAAATAAAAAATATAAAGGACTGAAGACTTTCGCATTTAAGAAAGACTTCAGTTCTTTTATATTTATATTATCTTAGAGATGTTTTTTGAAAGAATTTCATCAAGCTCAGTTGAGAATTGTCCGTTTGAAATTAAAACGTCAATATCCCTAAAGTCTGTGAGTTTAAAAAATCCTCCTGCTTCTTCCTTTGTATTGTCACAAAGAAGTATAGTCTTGTTTGCATTTTCTATCATACTCTTTTTGACAAGTCCCTGAGAATCATCACCCTCAAATATTCCCTTTGTATTGATGGCTTTACAAGAAATTATTGCAAGCTCAGCATTAAAGTTTTTAATAAAGCTTGAAGCAAATTCTCCAACTATGGACAAACTTTTATGTTTTAATACACCGGGACACAGAAAACATTTCAAATCCTGTGCATTTGAAAGTTCATTTGCGATATTGATACCGTTGGTAATAATAGTGATATTATGCCTTAATTTAAGCAAAGGAGCCAACTGGCAAACAGTAGATGATGAGTCAAGAAATATCACCATACCGTCTTTTAAAAGCGGTGCTGTCTTGCCGGCAATAATCTGTTTTTTATCCAAATTTTCTATCCTTCTCATACCGATAGGGCTTTCATTGGCTGATTTTACAATCACAGATACATAGCCGTGGGACCTCTTAACAATACCTTCTTCTTCCAGTGCAATCAAATCTCTTCTTATAGTAGAGCGTGAAGCAAAAACTCTATGACATAAGCCGTCTATACTTGATATACCGTTGCTCTTATTTAAAACATCAAGTATCTGTTGTTTTCTTCCATTCGAATCCATAAATAATCCTCTTACTTTTATTTTACAGTAACTTCCGTTAAGCAAATACCGGAGTTGCCGACAGGTTTGAACAAAAAAATTCACACATGAACATTATAGCATAAAATAAAAAAAAGTATTCAAGAATTTATCCATATATATATTTTTATTATTAAATGTGTTATATTGTATTCACTGAAAAACATTTTCGGCAATGTTTCGTAGATATGAAAATAAAAACAAAAAAGAAAAAGCTTTGGAATTTTTCGGGGGTTATGGCATGTCTCCGAAAGATTGCCGATTTTATTATTGAAAGTTGGTGAAGTATGAAAAGAGTATTGGCTTTCGATATGGGAGCAACATCCATCAGAGGTATTATCGGATATGTTAAGGATGGAAAACTTGTAACTGAAGAAGTTATGAGAATGGCCCATAGTATAAAGAATAAAAACGGAAGATTGTATTGGGACTTTGATGCTATTTTAGAAAAAATAGTAAGTACTATCATTGAGAACAAGGATGTATCATGCATCGGTATTGATACATGGGGCGTTGACTTCGGAGTGATAGATAAGGACGGAAAACTGATAGATACTCCATTCTCCTACAGAGATGAGAAATATGCTATCGGAAGAGAAGAAGCAAAAGCAAAGATAAGTGAGCTTGAAATATTCAAAAATTCCGGAAATCAGATAATGACCATAAATACAATATTCCAGCTGCTTACATTAAAGAAGTTAAATCCTGATATATATGAAAAAGCGGACAAGATGCTTATGATGCCGGATTTGATTTTCTATATGCTTACAGGAAAGAAAATAGGAGAAGAAACTATCTGGTCTACAACAGGACTTTATGATATGGGACAGAGAAAAGTTTCAGACACTATATTTGAGAAACTTGAACTTAAAAAGAGTTTGGTTCCGGAGATTGTAAAAGCTACGGAAGTAGTCGGAAATACAAAAGATTCCGGAATAGAGGCATTAAGGGGACTTTCAATCGATGTGATACCGGTATGTACTCATGATACCGCAAGTGCACTTCTTATGACAGACAGCTTCCTTGACGAGGACAGTATGTTCTTAAGCTGTGGAACATGGTCACTTATAGGTAGCGTGGTGGATAAATGTATCATAAACGAAGAAGCTTATGAGAACAATCTTACAAATGAATTGGGATTTGACTCAAAGCCTATGTTTTTCAAAAATATCACAGGACTTTATCTGTTGGAAAAGTACAAAGCTCAGCTTGAAGCAAAGCTTGGCAAAAAGATTCCATTTGATGATATCAGTGATTATGTAAACAAACTTGATAAGAAACTTTCACTCATAGATATGGATGCGGAAATATTCGCAAAAGAGGGTGTTGATGTAAAGAGTGAGATTGATAATTTTATAAGAAATCAGGGCGGTGATACTCCTGAACATGACTTTGACTATTTTGCGGTTATTTATGAGAGCATGGTAGCAAAGTATATGGAAGTAAAAGCCGACATTGAAAAGATTTTAAATAAGAATTTCAAGAAGATCCATATGATCGGGGGCGGTGCTAAGTCAAGCGTACTTACATCTATGATTGCAAATAAAATGGGGGTAGATGTAAAGGCGGGACCTTACGAGAGTTCAGCTCTTGGAAATATTCTTCTTTCACTATTACATCTGAATGAAGTAAAAGATTTAAAAAGCGGTATTGAATTGATCTTAGGATCATGTGAGATAAAAAGAATAGATTCAAAATAATAAGGAGGGAATTATGAATCATCCAAAGATAGGTATCAGACCTACAATCGACGGCAGATGGGGCGGCGTTAGAGAGTCACTTGAAGAACAGACAATGGGAATGGCAAAAAGAGCGGCTAAGCTTATAGAGGACAACTTAAGGTATCCTGATGGAGAAAAGGTAGAGGTAGTAATATCACCTACAACTATCGGTGGCGGTGCAGAAGCTGCTGTTTGTGAAGAGTTCTTTGCAAATCAGAATGTAGTTGGAACACTTACAGTTACACCATGCTGGTGTTACGGAACAGAGACAATGGACTTGAATCCGAACACAATCAAAGCTGTTTGGGGATTCAACGGTACTGAGAGACCGGGTGCTGTTTATCTTGCGGCAGTTATGGCGGCATATGCACAGAGAGGACTTCCTGCATTCTCAATTTACGGAACAGAAGTTCAGGATAAGGATGAAACAACTATCACAGCAGATGTTGCAAAGAAGATATTAGACTTTGCGAGAGGAGCGGTTGCTGTCGGTATAATGAAGAATAAGTCATATGTAAATATCGGTTCAGTATCTATGGGTATTGCAGGCAGTGTGGTAAACGTAGACTTCTTACAGAAGTATCTCGGAATGAGAACCGAATGGGTAGATATGACAGAGGTTCTTAGAAGAATTACACTTGGTATCTATGATCATGAAGAGTTTGCAAGAGCTCTTGCATGGGTAAAGGAATACTGCAAAGAGGGTATGGATATCAATGCAGGTAAGGACTTCCCTGAGATAATCAAGAAATCAAGATATATTAAGGATGACGAGCAGTGGGAATTCTGTGTAAAGCATGCAATGGTAGTAAGAGATATCCTTGAAGGAAATCCGAAGCTTGCCGAAATGGGATGGCATGAGGAGTCACTTGGAAGAAACGGTATTGCAGGCGGATTCCAGGGACAGAGAATGTGGACAGACTGGCTTCCAAACGCAGACTTTACAGAGGCTATTATGGCTTCAGGTTTCAACTGGAACGGTAAGAAGATGCCGACACCGTTTGCAACAGAGAATGATACATTAAACGGTGTAGCTATGATGTTCGGATGGCTTTCCACAGGAAAGGCTCCTATCTTCTCAGACGTTAGAACATACTGGTCACCTGATGCGGTAAAGAGAGTCAGCGGAAAAGAACTTAGCGGATATGCTAAGAACGGTATCATCCATCTTATCAACTCAGGCGCAAGCTGTTTGGACGCAAGTGCGGCAGCTAAGGATGAGAACGGTAACGGAACAATGAAGGAGTGGTGGAACCTTACAGATGAAGATGTTAAGGCATGCTGTGAGGCTACAGACTGGTGCAGAGCCGATTATGAGTACTTCAGAGGCGGCGGTTTCTCATCACACTTTAAGACATCAGCAGAGATGCCTGTTACTATGATAAGAGTAAATATGGTTGAAGGTGTAGGACCTACACTTCAGGTAATAGAAGGACATACATGTGTACTTGATGATGATGTACATAGAATCCTTGATGAGAGAACAAGCAAGACTTGGCCGACAACATGGTTCGCACCGAAGATCGGCGTGGGCGCTGCAGATTCAGTATACAATGTTATGGCTAAGTGGGGTGCAAACCACGGTGCAACAGTAGAAGGACATGTAGGAGACAGACTTCTTACATTGGCTTCAATGCTTAGAATCCCTGTAGCATTCCACAATATTGAGGGCGAGAGAATATTCAGACCACATTCATTTAGCGGATTCGGAACAGCTGATTTAGAGGGACAGGACTACAGAGCATGTGCTTACTACGGTCCGCTTTATAAGTAAAAATTAAACACAGGAGGGCAGTATTGCCCTCTTGATAGTAAAGGGGAAAAAATATTATGTTGATGGAGAAGGAAAGACTGCTTTTAATAGAGTACGGAAAGAAACTTGTAAAAGCGGGACTTACCAAAGGAACAGGTGGTAACCTGAGTATATTTGACAGAAAGAACGGACATGTGGCAATCACTCCTTCAGGAATAGATTTCTTTGAGATACAGCCTGAGGATATCGTTATCATAGATGTAGACGGAAATGTGATAGAGGGAAACAGAATTCCTTCATCAGAGTGGGCAATGCATGTAATGCCATATAAGTACAGAGATGATATCGATGCTGTTATTCATGCTCATACAATGTATGCAACCGTTATGGCTTGTCTCAGACAGGAACTTCCTGCAACTCATTATATGATCGCTGTAGCAGGTGAGAATGTAAGAGTGGCCGAGTATGCTACATACGGAAGCCCTGAGCTTGCAAAGAATGCTTTTGAAGCAATGAAGGACAGAAAAGCTGTTATTTTGGCAAACCATGGAATCCTTGCAGGTGCAAATGATTTGCTTAACGCTTTCAATATTATAGAAGAAATTGAGTACTGTGCCGAAGTTTACACCAAGGCTAAGGCTATCGGTGAGCCGGTAATATTACCTCACGAAGAAATGACTCTGATGGCAGAGAAGTTCAAGACATATGGTCAGAGGGTTAGTATTAAAGATAAATAGGAGGGAGATCTTATGTCAGCGTTACTCACAATGAAAAATATAAAGAAATCTTTCTCCGGAGTTGCAGCATTAAAAAATGCCGAACTTGAACTTAATAAGAGTGAAGTAGTAGCACTGATGGGTGAAAACGGTGCCGGAAAATCAACTCTTATGAAGATTTTGACAGGAATATATTCCAAGGATGAGGGTACTGTAACTTTTGAAGGAAAAGAAGTAGAGTACAAGTCTGTATCCGAATCTGAAGAGGCGGGAATTGCAATCGTACATCAGGAATTAAATATGATGAACGATCTGACAGTGGCACAGAATCTTTTCATCGGTAAAGAGAGAAAAAAAGGAATCTTTATAGATGATGCGAAGATGGCTGAAGATGCCAAGGAACTGTTCAAAAAGCTTAATGTAGATATAAATCCGAATGTGAAGATAGGAAACCTTACTG
This sequence comes from uncultured Lachnoanaerobaculum sp., assembly GCA_916720285.1. Taxonomy (GTDB): domain Bacteria; phylum Bacillota; class Clostridia; order Lachnospirales; family Lachnospiraceae; genus Lachnoanaerobaculum. The sequence continues at coordinate 10,284 of CAKAQP010000032.1, forward strand.
TAGGAAAGCAGCAGATGGTTGAGATCGCAAAGGCTATCTCAACAAATGCAAAGGTTATCGTATTTGATGAGCCTACAGCAGCTCTTACAGACTCTGAAATCGAAGAACTTTTCAAAGTTATAAACGATTTGAGAGCTAAGGGCACCGGAATAATTTATATCTCACACAGAATGGACGAAATTAATGTTATCTCCGACAAGGTTATTGTCATGAGAGACGGAGAATATGTAGGTACTTTGGTAACAAAGGAATGTACAAAAGACGACATCATTAAGATGATGGTTGGAAGAACAGTCTTTATGGAGCCAAAGACCAAATCTGACGTAAGTGCAGATGCGGAAGTAGTACTCAGATGTGAAAATCTGAACAGGGGAAAGTATGTAAAGAATGTTTCCTTTGATCTGAGAAAGGGTGAAATACTTGGATTCTCAGGACTTATGGGTGCAGGAAGAACCGAAGTTGCAAGACTTATATTCGGTGCGGACCCGATGGATTCCGGTAAGATATATATTCACGGTAAGGAAGTAAGTATAAAATCCACAAAGGATGCCGTGAACGCAGGTATCGGTTATCTGTCAGAAGATAGAAAGAGATATGGACTCTTGGTAGACAAATCGGTAGAAGAAAACACCTGTCTATCTTCACTTGAAAAATTCACAAAAGGACTGTTTATAGACGGTTCAAAGTCAAAAACTGTCAGTGAAAAATATGTTCAGGAATTAAGAACCAAAACACCAAGTGTTACACAGATTATAAAGAAACTTTCAGGTGGAAACCAGCAGAAGGTTGTTATAGCGAAGTGGTTGGTAAAGGATTCTGAAATATTGATATTTGACGAACCTACAAGAGGTATCGACGTAGGTGCCAAGAGTGAAATATATGATTTGATGGAAAGATTAGTTAAAGAAGGCAAATCCATAATAATGATTTCATCGGAATTGCCGGAGGTACTCAGAATGAGCGACAGAGTCGTAGTAATGTGTGAAGGTAGAATAACAGGCTGCCTTGACATCTCTGAGGCTAGTCAAGAGGGAATCATGACATGTGCAACAAATAGACAGGGGGCAAAATAATGAACCTAAAAAAGATTTTTTCAAATCAGCAGGCAGTGGTTATCGCCGCGCTGGTAGTAATATGTATAGTGTTTTCACTGTTAACAGATAAGTTCTTACAAGCTACAACATTTACAAACATTTCAAAGTCTGCTTACTATGTAGCATTTATGGCAATCGGAGTTACTTTTGTTATCGCTACAGGCGGTATCGACCTTTCAATAGGTACAGTTGCTATATGCTCTGCACTTATAGGTGGAACCTTTATGGAAAAAGGTACACCGATGTTTGTTGTTATATTGATAATGCTTTTAGTTGGAGCGGCATTCGGACTTATAAACGGTATTTTGGTATCACATTTTGAGTTGCCGGCATTTATCGCTACTTTGGGAACCATGATGGTATCAAGAGGTTTGGGATCAATCGTATCAAAGACAAAGACTATATCATTCCCACAGGGTGACAGTGCAGGTGCTTGGTTTAGAGAGATATTCATGGTAACAAAAGGTGGCGGCCTCTTTCCAAAGAATTTCCCGACAGGTTTCATACTACTTGCAGTATGTGCAGTAGTAATGGCAATCGTACTTAACAAGACAAGACTTGGAAGATATATACTTTCAATAGGTTCAAACAAGGAAGCTACAAGACTTTCCGGTATTGATGTAAAAAAATATGAGACACTTGCTTATGTATTCTCAGGTGTGTTCGCAGCACTTGCAGGACTTGCATATGTAGCAGTATTCTCAACAGCACAGCCGAATACAGGTAACGGATTTGAGCTTGATGCTATCGCAGGAGTAGTTATAGGTGGAACATCACTTTCAGGTGGTGTAGGTTCAATCGTTGGAACAATTATAGGTGTGTTTATCATGACAGTACTTAAGATCGGTTTCCCATACATCGGAGTACAGTCACATTATCAGCTCTTCATCACAGGAATCATATTAGTATTCGCTGTGTATATGGATATCTTAAATAGAAAAAGAAAGGGTTAATAAGGAGGAAATTATGAAGAAGAGATTTTTAGCAGTTGCAGTAGCAAGCTTGATGGCAATGTCATTAGCGGCATGTGGAGGATCAAGCAGTAGTTCAAGTGAGGCTGATAAGACAACAGCAGCACAGACAGACAGTTCAAAGGCTGAGGAGACAAAGGCAGAGGCAAGCGCTGACGGAAAGAAGATCAACGTTATTGCTAAGGGATTCCAGCATCAGTTCTGGAAAGCAGTTGAGAAGGGTGCAATGCAGGCAGGAACAGATTTAGGAGTTGAAGTAACATTCCAGGGTCCTGACAATGAGTCAGCAATTGCACAGCAGATCGAGTATTTAGATGCAGCTATAGCACAAAAGCCTGCAGCTATATGCTTTGCGGCACTTGACACACAGGCAAGTTTAGGTTCAATCCAGACAGCAATGGATGCAGGCATCCCAATTATCGGTTTTGACTCAGGTGTTCCTGATGCACCGGCAGGAGCTATCAAAGCTAATGCTTCTACAAACAACCTTGAGGCAGGAAAACTTGCAGCAAAAGAAACATATGAGCTTATCAAAGACAAAATTGACGGTGCTTCAGGTACAGTTAGAATCGGTGTTGTTGCTCAGGAGTCAAACTCACAGTCAATCGTTGAGAGAACAAAGGGATTCGTTGAGGAGATGACAAAGCTTATCGGAGAAGATAAGGTTTCAGTTGAAGGACATGACAGCTTAAAGAATGAGAAGGCAGGCGCTCCTGTAGTTATCGATGTAGGTATTCCTGCAGAAGTTAAGGATGCAGACGGTGCAGCTGTTGCATCAGCTATACTTGAGAAGTCAGACCTTATTGCAATCTATGGTTCAAACGAGTTTGCAGCAAACGCAATCATCACAGCTAACGAAGGTCTTGATAAGATCGGTGAAGGCAAAGTTGTTGCAGTTGGATTTGACGCAGGTAAGAAGCAGCTTCAGGCAATCAAAGACGGTTTATTTGCAGGTAGTGTAACACAGGATCCTGTACAAATCGGATATAAGGCAGTTGAGCTTGCAGTTAAGGCAGCAAACGGTGAGAGCGTATCAGATGTTGATACAGGTGCTTTATGGTACACAAAGGACAACATGGAAGATCCAAAGATTGCTCCATGTTTATATGAATAAGAGGTAAATATGTTAAAAGGTATACCCGAGATAATATCACCGGAACTTTTAAAATACCTTTGTGAAATGGGTCATTCAGACAGATTGGTCATTGCAGACGGCAATTTCCCCACACATAGTGTGGGGAAGGATGCCCATATCATAAGAATGGACGGTCATGGTGTATGTGAGATATTGGATGCTATATTAAAGCTCTTTCCACTTGACACCTATGATCCACACCCGGTTAGTATTATGGAAAAAGTACCGGGAGATACAGTAGCGACTCCTATTTGGGATGAGTTTAAAGAAATCGTATCAAAATATGATACAAGAAAAGATGCTATCGGAAGCATTGAAAGATTTAAATTTTACGATGAAGCAAGAAAAGCTTATTTGATTATTGCGACATCAGAGAAGGCACTCTATGGCAATATAATGTTGCAAAAGGGTGTTGTATAATTTTGGTCGGTAAGTGACAGATTATTAGGGGGATTCATTATGGCTAACAGAATCATATTAAATGAAACATCATATCATGGACAGGGTGCTATTTTAAGCATTACAGAAGAAGCAAAGCTTAGAGGTTTCAAGAAGGCTTTTGTTTGTTCAGATCCTGATTTGATTAAGTTCAATGTAACAAAAAAGGTTACTGATTTACTTGATAAAGAGGGTCTTGAGTATGAGATCTATTCTGATATAAAAGCAAACCCGACAATTGAAAATGTTCAAAGCGGAGTAGCGGCTTTCAAAAAATCAGGTGCAGATTATATAATAGCTATCGGTGGCGGTTCATCTATGGATACCTCTAAGGCTATCGGAATAATTATTACAAACCCTGAGTTTGAAGATGTGAGAAGTCTTGAGGGACTTTCACCTACAAAGAACCCTTGTGTTCCTATTTTTGCAGTACCTACAACAGCAGGTACCGCAGCAGAAGTTACTATAAACTATGTTATCACAGATGTAGAGAAGAAGAGAAAATTCGTATGTGTAGATCCACATGATATTCCTGTAGTAGCATTTGTAGATCCTGATATGATGTCAAGTATGCCAAAGGGACTTACAGCTTCAACAGGTATGGATGCACTTACACATGCTATCGAAGGATATACTACAAAGGGTGCTAACATTATTACAGATATGTTCAACTTAAAGGCTATTGAGCTTATTGCAAAGTCACTTCGCGGTGCAGTAGAAAACACTGCAGAGGGAAGAGAAGGAATGGCTATCGGACAGTATCTGACCGGAATGGGATTTTCTAACTGTGGACTTGGAATAGTTCATTCAATGGCACATGGTCTTGGTGCATTGTATGATACACCTCATGGTGTAGCAAACGCTATTATTCTTCCAACAGTTATGGAATATAATGCTGATGCAGTTGGCGAGAAGCTCAGAGATGTGGCTAAGGCTATGGGAGTTGAAGGCACAGAGAATATGAGCGAAGCAGAGTACAAGAAGGCAGCTGTTGATGCAGTAAAGAAGCTTTCTGAAGATGTAGGCATTCCAAAGGATTTAAAAGAAATAGTAAAACCTGAGGATGTAGACTTCTTATCACAGTCAGCAATGGATGATGCCTGCAGACCGGGCAATCCAAGAGATCCAAAGTTTGAGGATATTAAGGAATTATTCCTCAGCTTGATGTAAATTTGTTACCTTCTATATTATTTTAATAAAAGGGTGTATACTTACTTTAGGGTGAGTATATGCCCTTTGTGTTTTATATATACAAATTTATTTACATTTAGATATCAATATAGTACGATATACATAAATAACAGAAGTGAATTTAGAACTGATAGAAGTATTCAGTGGGGATATTATATGGAAAAATTTGATAAAAGATGCCCATACTGTGGAAAGATGATGGAAAGGGGAGAAAT
>CAKAQP010000033.1 GCA_916720285.1 uncultured Lachnoanaerobaculum sp.
TAGTTGTATCAATTATTGGCAGCAGTGCAATTCTAATCGATGAATGGGAGGATGATATGCCTGCAGTGCTTTTCTCCTTCTACAGCGGTATGGAAGGTGGTAATTCACTGGCAGATATTCTCTTTGGAGATGTATGCCCTAGCGGAAAACTGCCATACACGGTAGCGGTTTCAGAAAAAGATTATCCTGAATTTGACCCTGACTGCACTTATGTAGAGTATGGATATTACCACGGGTATATGAAGATGGATAAAGAAAATATTCCGGTATCTTATCCATTCGGTTTTGGACTATCCTATACAAAATTTGAGCTTGGAGAGCCGGTTGTAGATGTTTTTGACGGAATTGCTAAAGTAAGAGTTCTGATTAAGAATATCGGACGATATAAGGGAGCAGATATTGTTCAGCTTTATATCGGATGTAAAGGAAGCAAGGTAGACAGACCGGTAAAAGTCTTAAGAGATTTTGTCAGGATTGAGCTTGAGCCCGGAGAGGAAAAAGAAGTCGTTTTGAAAGTATCGGATGATGCAATGGCATATTATTGTGAGGAAACTGATTCTTTCGTAAAAGAAGATATTACTTATATTGCATATACCGGAGATTCCAGTTCGGAAAAAGACCTTAAGAAGGTTGAATTTACATTTTAGCGAGATAGGAATGTATGAGAATAGGCGTGGATTATTACCCTGAACACCGGGATAAGAACAGATGAGAAACCAAACCAACCGTAGTGCCGGTACCGGGAGCATATACTGAGATGCTGACAGAAAAAAAGGATACGGGAGCCTTTATCCGGAGCCGGCAGGAGTTGAAGTGTTGGAATTGGATATAAATAATAAACTTTAATATCAGGATGGATGTCCCAAGGAAAAATGGGCAGAGAAAGCATTTAAAAGTATGTTGTGTTTTAACAAGCTCTCTCTGCTCATTATTTTGACAAATTCAAATTTACCCGGACCGGCAAACTGTAATTTATAGTTTTTTAATTGGATGTCTAATGACCGTCTTCCATTTTTCAGGAGCAACTTTTCTTGCATCTGAAAGATAAATCTCATGATGTAATCTATCATTGTTTATATCATTCACATATCCGTTTTGTTCAAGATATGCATCCATAATTTCAATTGTAGCTGGTTCATCATCAAAAGCACCTAAATGCATTATTTGAGCGCACAGTCCTTCCTCAATCATAAGATATTCTGCTGATGAACAATCAAGTTTTTTCTTTTTCGTTGCCACTTCAACAGCCCGGTCAAAATCTTTCTTTGTTACAAAATCCGGGAGTCTTATTACTGAAATCCAATTAAAGGTATCTTTGCTAGAATAATAAACACCATCTTGCCACCAAAATCCCTCAAGTGGTGGCACTACATATTCAAAAAATCCTTCTATCTTATAATCGGTCTTATAACTCATCTTAAGTGTATAGGCTACGGCATACAAAACGCTTATGGAAAGCTTTAAGAAGTATTTAGAGTCTTGATAATTGTCGATTTAAACGTAAACTCACAGAATTAAAATAAAATTTTTTGTTCTGTGAGTTTTATTATATGCTTACCCGTTGTGGTTTTATACAACAGTAAAAAAAATTGATAGAAATGAATATTATTTCACTGCATTTGCCCTTGTTTTTTTGTTGATTTCATTATAAAATAGTTTAAGATTGTTTTGTATTTAACAATATCGGTGATACTATATTTTATAAAAATATAATGTCACAAAGGTCAAAATATACTTTGACCGCAACAATTTATTAATTAATACGGAGGTTTGTATATGGCTCAAATAGGAGTTTCTGCTATGAAACGAATTGAAGATTTGCTGGATACCGGAAGTTTTGTGGAAATTGGATCATATATAAGTTCAAGGAACACAGATTTTAATCTATCTGACAAGGAGACTCCAAAGGATGGGGTTTTGACCGGTTACGGTACGATTAATGACAGTCTGGTATATGTGTACAGCCAGGATCCTTCAGTGCTTGGCGGCTCAATAGGAGAAATGCATGCAAAGAAGATAGTTGCACTATATGATATGGCAATGAAGATGGGAGCACCTGTAGTAGGGCTTGTTGATTGTGCGGGTCTTAGACTGGAAGAGTCTTTTGATGCATTGGATGCCTTTGGAAAAATATATTTAGCACAAACAAAAGCAAGCGGTGTTATTCCACAGATACAGGCGGTATTCGGTCTAAGTGGCGGTGGAATGGCAATAAGCAACGGACTGAGTGATTTTGTATTTATGGAGCAGGATAAGGCAAAAGTCTTTGTAAATTCTCCAAATGCTATAAACGGAAATTCACAGGATAAGAATGATTTTTCAAGTGCCAAGTTCCAATCGGAATCTACAGGTTTGGTTGATTTTATAGGAACCGAGTCTGAAATTATTTCGGGAATCAGAGAGCTTATTTCAGTTCTTCCTGCAAACAATGAAGATGATATGTCATATATCGAGTGTACTGATGATTTAAACAGACTTACACCTGAACTTGAGGGAAGAATAAGCGATCCTGCACTTGCACTTAATATTATTTCAGACAGCGGATATGTACTTGAAGTGAAGAAAAATTTTGCAAGAGAGATGTTTACAGGTTTTATCAGATTAAACGGTAATACTGTAGGAGTTGTTGCAAACAGAAGAGCACTGTATGATGAGAACGGCGAGATTGCAGATGAATTTGAAAATGTACTTTCTCATCAGGGAAGTGATAAGGCGGCAGGTTTTGTTGAATTTTGTGACGCGTTCAATATTCCTGTACTTACACTTGTAGATGTAAAGGGATACAGAGCTACAAAATGCAGTGAGAAGAGAATGCCTAAGGCAGGCGCAAAGCTTACATATGCATATGCAAATGCAACAGTTCCTAAGGTAAGCCTTATAGTAGGTGATGCTTACGGAAGCGCTTCACTTTCAATGAATTCAAAATCAATAGGTGCAGACATTGTATTTGCATGGGAAAATGCAAAGATGGGTATGATGAATGCAAGTGAGGCTGTAAAGATAATATATTCTAAAGAAATTGATTCAAGTGAGGATATAAAGACAACTCTTGAAGAGAAAACAAGAGAGTATGAGAACTTACAAAATTCAGCCGTATATGCTGCAAGAAGAGGATATGTAGATGATATTATCACAGTAGCAGATACAAGAAAGAGATTGTTGGCAGCCTTTGAAATGCTTTTTACAAAGAAAGAAGATCGTCCATATAAGAAACATGGATCAATTTAGAGGTGAATCATGAAAAAGAGAATAAAGTATTTAATCTTAAGTCTGTTTATGATTGCCATGCTGGCACTTAGTGCATGCGGTAAGAAGGCCGACTCTGAGAGTTCAATACCTGAGGATGTTTCAAACCAGCTTCCTGTACAGGCTGAAAGCTTATTGAATCAGCTGTACAAAATGGATGATGCGGAGCTTGATCAGGTAATTGAGGGTGTAGAGCAAAACGGTCAGACGGCATTTGCCGAAGGAGTAAAAAACTTTAAATCAACCAAGGAGCTTGTTGGAGATCTTGTAGGAATTGATGATACAAAAGTCTCAGCTTCAGAAGGCAATTATGTTGTTAAAGTGAATTATTCAGGCGAAAACAGAAAATCCGAGATGACACTCGGTTTTGACAGCAAAACAAATCAGGTAGCGGTATTTTCTATCACACCTAAGTACAGCGTTATTGAAAATATGGAAAAGGCCGCACTTAATACAGTTCTAGGCATGGGAACAGTATTTATTATATTGATTTTTATATCATTCCTTATAAGCTTGTTTAAGTATATAAATGTATTTGAGAATAAATTAAAAGCAAAGACTAAGGAAGAACCTGTAATTGAGGCGGTAAAGGTAAACGAGCCTGAAAATCTTGAGGATGATTTGGAGCTGGTAGCGGTTATAACGGCAGCTATAGCGGAGTTTAGCAATACAGATGCATCAAACCTTATCGTTCGTTCAATAAAGAGAGTTAAAAGATAGTGGAGGGAAAAATGAAGAATTATACTATTACAGTAAATGGCAAATCATATGAAGTTTCTGTTGAGGAAAGAGGAGGAGCAAGTGCTCCTGTTACACCTGTAGTGTCTACACCGGTGGCACCTGTTGCTAAGCCGGTGGCACCTGCTGCAAGTGGAAGTGAAGGTAGAGTAAAGGTTGTTGCACCTATGAGCGGAAAGATCCTTGGTATCAAGGTAAGTCTTAATCAGGCAGTTAAAAAGGGTGAAGTGGTAGCTGTACTCGAAGCTATGAAGATGGAAAATGATATCGTAGCACTTGAGGACGGTACAATTGCAAGTATAAATGTAAATGTTGGAGACAGTGTTGAAACTAATCAAACTCTTGTAACAATCAACTAATATCCGGAGGGAGAAAAAATGGATTATATATTAAATACATTATCCAATTTGATTGCTCAGACCGCATTCATGAATCTTACCTTTGGCAATTTGATAATGATTTTTGTTGCCTTTATATTCCTGTATTTGGCAATCAAAAAGGGATTTGAGCCTCTTTTGCTGGTTCCGATTGCTTTCGGTATGTTACTTGTAAATATCTACCCGGATATAATGCTTAGACCTGAGAATTCTGCAAACGGTGTTGGAGGTTTACTTCACTATTTCTATGTATTGGATGAATGGAGTATACTACCTTCACTTATATTCATGGGTGTAGGTGCACAGACCGATTTCGGTCCGCTTATAGCAAATCCGAAATCATTCCTACTTGGTGCAGCGGCACAGTTTGGAATTTATGCGGCTTATTTTATAGCAATCTTTATGGGATTTAATGATAAGGCGGCAGCGGCAATATCTATTATTGGTGGAGCTGACGGCCCTACTTCTATCTTCCTTGCAGGTAAGCTTGGACAGACTGAATACCTGGGACCTATAGCTGTAGCGGCGTATTCATATATGGCTTTGGTACCTATCATACAGCCGCCTATTATGAAATTCTTTACAACTGATGAAGAGAAGAGAATCAAGATGGAGCAGCTTCGTCCTGTATCACAGCTTGAGAAGATTCTTTTCCCTATAATAGTTACGGTAGTGGTATGTCTTATACTTCCTACTACAGCACCTTTGGTAGGTATGCTGATGCTTGGAAACCTCTTTAAAGAGAGTGGAGTTGTAAAGCAGCTTACAGAGACAGCAGCAAATGCAATGATGTATATCGTTGTTATCTTACTTGGAACCAGTGTGGGTGCTACAACAAGTGCGGAGGCATTCCTTAAAGTTACAACTTTAAAGATTGTAGCACTTGGACTTATAGCTTTTGCTTTCGGTACCTGGGCAGGCGTAATATTCGGTAAGATAATGTGTAAGGTTACAGGCGGTAAGGTAAATCCGCTTATCGGTTCGGCAGGTGTTTCGGCAGTGCCAATGGCAGCCAGAGTTTCACAAAAGGTTGGTGCGGAGTATGATCCTACAAACTTCCTTTTGATGCATGCTATGGGACCTAATGTGGCAGGTGTTATCGGTACGGCTGTAGCTGCCGGAACATTTATGGCAATATTCGGAATAGTATAAGGAGGGATTATGGCAGAAATTCAGAAAAAGCCTGTTCAGATAGTTGAGACTGTGCTACGTGATGCACATCAGTCTTTGGTAGCAACAAGAATGACTACAGAACAGATGCTTCCTATAATAGATAAAATGGATAAAGTAGGATACAGGGCTGTAGAATGTTGGGGTGGTGCTACATTTGACGCTTCGCTCAGATTCTTACATGAAGATCCGTGGGAAAGACTTCGTAAGTTTAAAGACGGATTCAAAAACACTAAACTTCAGATGCTCTTTAGAGGGCAGAATATCCTTGGATACAATCATTATGCAGATGATGTTGTAGAGTACTTTGTTCAAAAGTCGGTTGCAAACGGTATTGATATAATTCGTATCTTTGATGCGTTAAATGATATCAGAAACTTAAAGACAGCTGTTGATGCGGCAAATAAAGAGAAAAATGCTGAAGTTCAAATAGCTCTTTGCTATACTTTGGGTGATGCATACACACTTGAGTATTGGAAAGATATTGCAAAGAGAATTGAGGACATGGGTGCAGATTCTCTCTGTGTAAAGGATATGGCAGGACTTTTGACACCATATGCCGCAGAGGAACTTATAGGAAGCCTTAAGGAATCTACAAACTTACCTATAGAGCTTCATACTCACTATACAGCAGGTGTGGCTTCTATGACTCTTTTAAAGGCGGTAGAGTCAGGATGTGATATAATTGATACAGCTATTTCACCTCTTGCGCTTGGAACTTCACAACCTGCAACGGAAGTAATGGTAGAGACTTTCAGAGGAACACCATATGATACAGGTCTTGATATCAACTTACTTTCTGAAATAGCAGACTATTTCAGACCTATAAGAGAAGAGTTTATAAAGAGCGGATTACTTAATCCTAAGGTACTTGGAGTAAATATCAATACTTTAAAATACCAGGTTCCTGGAGGAATGCTTTCAAACCTTATAAATCAGCTTAAAGAGGCAGGTAAGGAAGATAAATACAGAGAAGTTTTGGAGGAGATTCCAAGAGTAAGAAAAGACTTCGGAGAACCGCCGCTGGTTACACCTTCATCACAGATAGTAGGTACACAGGCGGTTATGAATGTGCTCTCAGGTGAGAGATATAAATTGGTTCCAAAGGAATCCAAGAAGATAATGCTTGGAGAATTCGGTCAGACTATCAAACCTTTCAATAAGGAAGTGCAAAAGAAGATAATAGGTGATGAGAAGCCTATCACATGCAGACCTGCAGATCTTATTCCACCACAGCTTCCTGAATTTGAGAAGCAGGTTGCAAAGTGGAAAGAGCAGGATGAAGATGTGCTTACATATGCACTTTTCCCAAAGGTTGCAGAGGAGTTCTTTGAGTACAGAGCAGCACAAAAGACAAAAGTGGATATGACTAAAGCAGACAAAGAAGCAGGAGCATATCCGGTATAGGTAAAATAAGTATTCAAAAATCCCTTACTTAATGTAGGGGATTTTTATGTAAGTGAAAATGAGAGAAATAAAGAGAAAAGTTTTAAAACAATTTAGCAGTGCCAGAATTATTCTGTTTGGATTTATTATTATGATATTTTTAGGGGCAAGTATTCTATGTTTGCCTATTTCATCAAGAAGCAGGGAATTTACACCTTTTATAGATGCCCTGTTTACCGCAACCAGCGCAAGCTGTGTTACAGGCCTTATAGTATATGACACCGCTACACATTGGTCGGTATTTGGGAAAATTATAATAATAGCTATGATACAATGCGGAGGACTCGGTGTGGTAACGATGTTAACCGTATTTACTCAGGTTACAGGCAAAAAAATAGGACTAAGAGACAGAGCCACATTACAAAGTGCACTTTCAGCACCGCAAATTGGCGGTATTATCAGACTTACAAGTTTTATATTTAAAGCGACTATTATTATAGAGATGATTGGTGCACTCCTTATGTTCCCAAGTTTTATGAAAGATTTTGGGATAACAAAGGGAATATATTATTCTGTATTTCATTCTATATCTGCATTTTGTAATGCAGGTTTTGATTTGATGGGTGATGTAAGCAAGTTTTCATCTTTGACAAAGTATCAATCCGATATAATGATAAATATAACAATAATGTTATTGATACTGATAGGAGGTCTGGGTTTTCTTATATGGAAGGATATATTTGATTACAGGTTTGATATAAAAAGATATTCTACTCAAACTAAGATAGTGCTTACAATGACATCTGTTTTGGTATTGTTTCCGTCCATATTATTTTTCTTTACAGAATTTAGCGGATTGGACATCAAGACAAGAGTGCTCTCAAGTCTATTTCATGCGGTTACACCAAGGACTGCTGGATTTAATACTATAGATTATACGAAGTTTAGCGACAACGGTATAGCAATGACGATTATTTTGATGTTGATAGGTGGAGGATCGGGATCTACAGCAGGCGGTATCAAGATGACTACAATTTTTATTTTAGTTGCTACAATGTGTTCTGTTTTAAAGCAGGACAAAGAGGTAGCGGTATTTAAGAAAAGGATTGAACCGGATATAATAAAGAATGCCGTTGCGGTATTTGCTTTGGATATATTTTTATTTATAGTCGGATCAATGATTATAAGCGGAATAGAAGGATTTTCGCTTAAAGAAACAATGTTTGAGTGTGCATCTGCTGTTGCAACGGTAGGACTGACTTTGGGTATTACACCACATCTTGGAATTATTTCAAAAATATTGTTGATATGTATGATGTATTTCGGAAGAGTAGGAGGTATAACGCTTATATTTGCGGCAGTTACTCCTAAAAATAACGGAAATGCAAGATACCCCAAGGATCAGGTAGCGGTAGGATAAATTTTATAGAAGGTGAATTATGAAAAGTTTTTTAGTAATAGGAGTAGGGCGTTTCGGGCGCCATTTATGTAAGAAATTATATGAACTGGGATATGATGTAATGGCTGTGGACAGAAATGAGGACTGTATAGAGCCGGTGCTGCCTTATACCTTAAATTCAATGATAGGAGACAGTACAAAGAGCGAGTTTATAAAATCAATCGGTGTAAGTAATTTTGATGCCTGTTTTGTGGCAATAGGTGATGATTTTCAAACTTCACTTGAAACAACGTCACTTCTTAGTGAGTGTGGAGCAAAATATGTGGTAGCCAGAGCATCCAGAGATACGCAAGCAAAATTTCTTTTAAGAAACGGGGCAAATGAAGTGGTATATCCTGAAAGACAGCTGGCTGAATGGACTGCAATAAGATACAGTTCAAATAATATTTCAAATTATATAGAGCTGCCCGGAGAAAATTCTATATTTGAATGTAAGGTTCCTAAAAGCTGGGAGGAAAAAACCGTATTGGAGCTTGATATAAGGAAAAAATACAAAGTTAATATTATGGGAATAAAAAAAGGTGAGAACTGGTATATGACTATTACTCCACAGACAAAGTTTGAAAAGGATCAGGATATAATGGTTTACGGAGCAAATAAATATTTGAAAAAATTCTTAAATTTTGATTCAAGCAATTTTACAACTGAAGAAGAGGCTGAAGATGATGATTGATGATATTTCCATTAGATTTGCAAAACCTGAGGATGCTAAAGAGCTGCTCAAAATATACGCATATTATGTAACAGATACGGCAATATCATTTGAAACAGAAGTACCAAGTGAGGAAGAGTTTAAATTAAGAATAGAAGAGGTTTTAAGAAGCTATCCGTATATTGTTGCCTGTAAGGATGATGAAATACTGGGATATGCCTATTTGCATTCATTTGTAGGAAGAAAGGCTTATGAATTAAGTGCAGAGACTACCATATACCTAAATCCGGATAAGAAGAAAATGGGTATAGGCAAAAAATTATACTCTGTCCTGGAGGATGTAGCAAAGGCGCAGAATATAACAAATTTATATTCATGTATCGGTTATGTGGATAAAGAGGATGAATATTTAAATAATAACAGTGTACAGTTTCATGAACATATCGGGTTTAGAATGGTTGGGAAATTTGAAAACTGCGGTCATAAATTCGGTAGATGGTATCATATGGTATGGATGGAGAAGATAATAGGAGAACATGGAGAGATTAGGGAGTTTTTGAAGTATTCGGATATAAAAAGTTTTTAGTAAAAATCATATCTAAAGAAAAATTCGCCTCCATATAATTGGAGGCGAAAAAATATTAAAGTACATTTCGTATTCTTTTTACAGCTTCAACGGTATTCTCATGTTTTCCGAATGCTGTAAGTCTAAAGTAGCCGTTTCCGCCCGGACCGAATCCCTCTCCCGGAGTTCCGACAACATTTGCCTTTTCAAGAAGAAAATCAAAGAAATCCCATCCTGTCATATTGTCAGGTGTCTTTAACCAAATATAAGGGGCATTGATACCGCCAAAGAGTTTAAGGTTTGTATCCTTTAACCCGTTCAATATTGTGTCACAGTTTTGCATATAGTAGTTGACCAATCCTTTAACTTCCTCTTGGCCTTGTGCGGAGTAAACAGCTTCACCGGCTCTTTGTACAATATAAGGTGCGCCGTTATATTTTGTGCCGTGGCGTCTTGCCCACATATCATGAAGTGAGTAGCCGTTCATGATCAAATCTTTCGGAACTACCGCATAGCCCAGACGCAGACCTGTAAAACCTGCAGTCTTTGAAAAGGAGCGAAGTTCAATGGCACAGGTATTTGCACCGCCACATTCATAGATTGAATGTGGTACATCATCTTCTCTTATATATGCCTCGTATGCGGCGTCATATATAATCACAGATTTACTTGCATTGGCTGCATCAACCCACTTTTGTAATTCATTTTTTTTCATAGTGGCACCGGTAGGGTTGTTCGGGAAACAAAGATAAATAATATCAGGCATAACTTCAGGCAAGTTCGGAGCAAAATTGTTTTCGGCACTGCACAGCATATATGTGATATTTGAAAATTTACTTAAATCGGCGATATAGTCGCCGGCACGACCGGCCATAACATTGGAGTCGACATATACAGGGTATACAGGGTCACATACACCTAGAGTGTTGTCAAGAGAAAAAAGCTCCTGAATATTTCCTGAATCACATTTTGCACCGTCAGATACAAAGATTTCGTCAGCTGAAATATCGCAGCCGCGTTTTTCAAAGTCATTCTTTGCAATAGCTTCACGAAGGAAGCTGTAACCGAGGTCGGGAGCGTATCCTCTAAAAGTTTCTTCATGTGCCATCTCATCAACCGAAGTATGAAGTGCATCTATAACACTTTTTGTAAGCGGTCTTGTAACATCACCGATACCGAGACGGATAATATCCTTGTCAGGATTTGCATTCTTATAATTTTCTATTTTCTTTGCAATGGCGGAAAATAAATAACTGCCGGGAAGTTTCTGAAAATTTGTATTGATTTTTAACATTTAGTACTCCTTTATATTGAAGTTTATGACTTTTTAAGTCTGTACTTTAAATCTAAATTTTTACAATGTCAATAAGAATTTTTAAAAATTGTATTTAAAAAATCTGAAATAAGTTATTCAATTATATTGACATTTAAACAGTATTATGATTAAATACATTCAGAAACAATATTTCTTAAAATAAAATATTTTTTGAAATAATATTTTATTTTAAGTTGCTAGGAGATTTTATGAGAGAAGAAGATTATCAGGTTTCTTTTGAAATAATTGCTACGGCAGGTGACAGCAAGGGATATTCGATGGATGCCATCTGTGATGCAAGAAAGGGTGACTTTGAATCTGCAAATGAAAAGCTTAAAGAGGCGAATCAAAGACTTTTACAGGCTCATGAATTACAGACAGATATGATTGCAAAGGAAGCCGGAGGTGAACAGGTTCCTGTAAATATTATTCTGATACATTCACAAGACCACCTTACAATGGCAAATGTAGCTGAGGAGTTGGCGGAGGAGATGATCTCACTCTATAAAACAATAGCCGATCTTAAGACGGAAATAGAAGAAATAAAAAAGAAAATATAAAAGTGATTGGGAGTTCCATAAAATTTGGAGGTAATACATTGGATATAGTATTGCAAATCAAAGAGGAATATTCAAAACTGACCAAGTCGGAACAGAGAGTGGCGGATTATTTTATAGATAATTATAAAGATGCTATAAATCTAAGTACACAATCAATTGCGGCAATAACGGGCACATCACCGGCTACAGTCATCAGATTTGTAAAAAGTCTGGAATTTGACGGTATTCAACAGCTGAAACTCGCATTGGCTGCAGATTTGGATTCGGATAAAGATTATACAGGTGATGAGATAATACATCCTGAAGACGAACTTGAAGATATTATAGAAAAAAACAAAATAAATCTTATTAAGAGTATTGAAAAACTTTATGCTCTGATGGATATAAGTCTAATTGAAGAGGCGATAGATGCAATAGATAATGCAAGGAAAATATATCTGTTCGGTGTAGGGGCCAGCGGTATAGTTTGTTATGATATAAATTATAAGCTTTCAAGAATAGGTAAGGATGTTGTATTTAATAATGATATACATTTACAGCTTGTTAATTTGAATTTTATTAAAAAAGAAGATGCCTGTGTCTGTATAAGTTATAGCGGAAATACAAAGGAGACTGTTTTGGTGGCTGAAATTGCAAAAAGGGCAGGAGCAAAGACAATAGGTATTTGTTGTTTCGGCAAGAATGAATTGTCTAAAATCTGTGATATAACTCTTCGTGTTCCGCACGATGAGAGAGAGTTGAGACTTGGAGCAATTTCGAGTCGTAATACAACGCTTACTTTACTTGATATGATTTATCTTGCAATATCACACAGACATTATCCTGAAGTTCTTGAAGATATTGAAGCTACAAGAGATTTGATAAAGAAGCTTAGAGAATGATTTTGTTAAAGGAAGTGAAAAAATGAGAATGCTATGGGGAGGTGCAAGTGCCTCAAGCCAATATGAAGGAGGGTTTACTCTTTTTAATAAGGGTATGGATACTCAAGACTGCAGAAGATATATAAAGCGAACAGATAATGCGACTACCTCTACAAGACTTTTAACAAAAGCCGATATAGAAAGAGCCAAAAATCCGAAAGACGGTGACTTCTTCCCGGGAAGAAGGGGAAGTGAAGGGCTTGCCCATATTGATGAAGATATAGAGTATTTATCTGAGCTTGGGATAGATATATACAGGATTTCCATTGCATGGTCCAGAATTTTTCCGACAGGTGAAGAAGAAGAACCTAATGAAGATGCCCTTAAGATGTACGGAGATATTTTAAAGAAGCTTAAGTCAAAGGGTATCAAGATATATCTCAGTCTTACACATTATGCGCTACCTCTTGCACTGGTTGAAAAATATGGCGGTTGGAAAAACAGAAATCTTGTCGATTTGTATTTAAAATATGCAAAAGTAATATTTGAAAGATTTGGTAAGTACTTGGATTATGTAGTACCTTTCAATGAGATAAATACCGGATTTTTTAGCCCTTTCAACGGACTTGGACTTCTCAGAGATGAAAATAAAGAGGGAAGCGGATATGATTTAAATGATATATTTGCAGGACTTCACAATCAGTTTATCGCTTCAGCAAAGGTAATAGAGCTTGGAAGAAAGATGCTTGATGTCAAATTCGGATGTATGGCCGCGTGTTTTTGCTACTACGGTTACTCATGTAATCCGCTTGATCAGTTAAAGACTCTTCAATATGAACAGGTGAATCAATGGTTCTTTACAGATGTTTTGGCAGCAGGTGAGTATCCTTACTATATGAAGAAGTACTTTAGAGAAAACAATGTAAAAGTGGAGTTTTTACCGGGAGATGAAGAACTTCTGAAAAACAACACAGCCGATTTTGTGGGATTTTCATATTATCAGTCAAATGTGTGTGCATCTGAGGAAATGGAAAAGACAGTAGGTAATCTTGTGGTAAGTACAAAGAATCCGTATCTTAAAGCAAATGAGTGGGGATGGCAGATTGACCCTGTGGGCATGAGAATTTCTATGAACAAGATTTATGACAGATATAAAAAGCCTGTAATGATCACAGAGAACAGCTTCGGATACAATGATGTATTGGAGGACGGCAATATCATAAATGACGACTACAGAATACAGTATTTGAACGACCACTTTGAACAGATAAAGCTGGCAATTGATGACGGAGTGGAATGTCTGGCATATTTGCTTTGGGGTATTGTCGATATAGTATCAGCCGGTTCACTGGAGATGACAAAGAGATACGGAGTGGTATATGTTGATGCCGACAACCTCGGTAACGGTACATATAAAAGATATAAAAAGAAGAGTTTTAAATTCTACAAGGATTTTATAGAAAAGGAGAAAAACAGTGTTAAGTCTTGACAGTTTGGATACGGAGAGAAGAAATATTAACACGATGAATCTTGACGAACTTTCCGCTGTAGAAATTATTGAAAAGATAAATCAAGAGGATGAAAAGATAGCCGACTGTGTAAAACCTGCCATACCTGAGATAGGAAAGGCTGTGGAGTTTGCAGTAAAAAGTATAAAAAGAGGCGGCAGACTTATTTATATCGGTGCCGGGACATCCGGCAGACTTGGAATACTGGATGCCAGTGAATGTCCACCGACTTACGGAGTACCGTTTGACATGGTAATAGGTATTATGGCAGGTGGAGATAAGGCGATGAGAAAAGCTGTAGAAGGCGCCGAGGACTCAAAAGAGCTTGCCGTAAATGATTTGAAGGAACTTGAACTTAGTGAGAAGGATACTTTGGTAGGACTTGCAGCAAGCGGAAGAACACCATATGTAATAGGCGGTTTGGAATATGCTAAAAGTCTCGGAGCAAAGACTGTAGCTGTAAGTTGTGTAAGAAATGCAAAAATATCTGAGCTTGCAGACGCCCCTATAGAGGTAGTTGTAGGAGCGGAAGCTGTGACAGGTTCTACAAGAATGAAAGCCGGAACAGCTCAGAAGATGGTATTAAATATGATTTCAACCACAACTATGGTAAAAATAGGCAAGGTGTACCAAAATCTTATGGTAGATGTTGCGACAACCAATGAAAAGCTGAGAGTAAGAGCACTCAATATAGTAAGTGAGGCCACAGGTATAGATAAGGAAAACTCAAAAAAGCTTCTGGAGGAATCAGGCTATGATGTCAAGGTGGCCATAGTCATGGGACTTGCAGGTGTGGATGCGCTAAAGGCAAGAAAGACACTTTCTGATAATGAGTTGAATGTCAGCGCCACAATAAAGAAGTTACTTAAGACCGGCAAATAGTTTGAAAACACTTTAAAGTGTTTTAGTAAAATCTTATGATATGTGGTAAATGTTTTACATTAAAAACAAAAATCTGATATAAAAAGAAAATAAAATCAGATTTAGAAAGAAGGTAATATATGAAGGTATTATTTGTTTGTTCGGGTGGTATGTCATCAACCATTGCCGTAAATGCCTTGAAGAAAGAGGCTGAAAAGCATGGTGAAAAGATTGAAGTTCTTGCAATACCTTTGAAATTCGGCAAAATAAAGGAAGGGTCATTTATCAATAAGCTCAAT
>CAKAQP010000034.1 GCA_916720285.1 uncultured Lachnoanaerobaculum sp.
TTTACATAACAGATACCCTCATTCATTGTAACGCTTACTACCTTTGTATCACTTGGTATAGTAGCCTTCAAACCGGCTGTTTCAGGTCCTTTTATAAGTTCATCAACAATAATTCGCTCTTTTGATGTATTGATATCATAAAACACATCTCTTGCCTCTGTCACCAGCTGCGTCCCCGATTCATCTGCAAAGTAAAGCATAAGTGTGGCTTTTTCAAAGCTGTTTATGTTTGAAACATTATTTATAAAGTTGTTGGCACTTATAAGTCCTACATTTTCTCCCAAGGCGTTTACAAGAGGCTGGTCTCCTGAACGAATACTTATGTACTCTATTCCCTCTATCTGTGTAAATGTCTTTGCCAAAGCCGCCCTTGCAAGTACTTCTCTGGTGACATCCATTCCCTGATAGTTTGTATCGAAGTTTAAGTATAAAATATTTCCGTCTATATCAAATCCCTGATATGTAACCTTATCAGGTAAAGCGCCCACCGCTTCCAAATCATCCGGCACCTTTAAAAAATGTGTCATAAGTTCTTTTATCAGTCCGTTTGTATCGCTCTTACCTGAAGCTGCAGTGTATCGGCTCTCCACCAAAGTATTAATATTTGTATTTAAATAATAAATATTGTATTCGTTTTCCGCTAAAGGTTGTATCTCCTTTTTCTTACAGGATACAAGAGTTATAGAAAGTAGAAGCATTAATATAATCACAAATTTGTTTCTCACTTCTTATCCCTCCTTTTTACATGATTTAGAGGAATTCTGACTGTAAACGTAGTTCCCTCACCCTCTTTACCGGAAACTTTTATAATACCGTCATGTAAATGAACTACATTCCTTGTAATAGCAAGTCCCAATCCGGTACCTCCTGTCTGTCTGGACCTTGCCTTATCTATGCGATAAAATCTTTCAAAGATAAGATCTCTATACTCAGGGGCTATTCCGTCTCCCGAGTCTTTTACCTTTATATAGAAAAACTTGTGATCCGCATCAATACTTACCTTTACAAAACCGCCATCCTTGTTATATTTGATTGCATTTTCTATAAGATTATTTATGGCCAGTGACAACTTGGTTTCATCCACATCGGCACTTACCTCTCTGATGGTCTCAAAAGTCATTTCTATATCACGCTTTTGCGCTATAGGTCTCAGTCTTTTCAAGATTTGTTTTATAAGTTGATTTATATCAACCTGCTCGGTCACCAAAGTGGTGGCTGACTTATCAAGCTTCACCAAAGAGAGAAGATCGTCTATTATCTTTGCCTCTCTGTCTATCTCATCTGAAATATCTTGCATAAACTCCGCATACATCTCGTTCGGTACATTTTCCATACTCATTAAAGAATCCGCCAATACTCTTATAGATGTAATAGGTGTCTTTAACTCATGAGACACATTAGCCACAAACTCATCTCTGGATTTATCTGCATCCTGTAGCTTTGCAAGAGTAGTATTGATATTCTCGGAAATAGATTTGGTCAACTGATATTCATTATGCTCTATCTTTTGATCAAGCTTTCCATAACCTATACTTGATATATCATCTCTTAAATTTATAAGCGGCCTTAACAATCTTCCACCTATGATAACGGAAAGTACAAATACTATTGCTGTAAGAGTTATATATAAAAACCTCTCGGTATTTCCAACACCTTCGGCTACTGAGACCAGATTCTCTGTAGACGCAATAAACATTAAGACTCCGTCTATATTCTGATTATCAATATTCTCATATATCGGCATTGTTTGCAATATATATGATTTGGTCTTATTGTATATATTTGTATTGGTGCCGTTGAATGTTCCTATTATTTCCGGAGAGATATTTATCTTACCTGTTGCCAGATTAAAAGTATCTTCAATAGTTGTATAGGATTTATCTATTATAACTATTCTACCGTTATATATATCCGCCACTGTATCTATCTCGGATCTTATAACCTCTCTGTTATCGGAATTTTTTAAAAAATTTCCTCTTGTGAGCTTATTGCTGAGCATAAGACATTTTGTCTGCAACTCTATTTTTCTGGCATCAACTCTTGAGGTGAAATTTGTACGACTTACAATTCCTCCATATATAAATATAGGTAAGACACCGAAAAGTAAAAATACTACAGACAAAAGCACTCTCAAATTTATAGGAGGCAGTTTAAATTTCGTTTTTTTCTTTTCAACATCCATAATCTTACTTATTACTTGACTTTCTTGCTGCAGCAATAGCTACTGTTCCCGGTCCGATATGTGTTGCCACCGAAAGTGAGAGATTCACTATATCCACTTTTCCAAAAACAGGCTCAAGCTCTGTTGCAAATTCATTCGCAAAATCAAGCGCATCGTATTGTGCTATCATTATTCTGGAATTTTTAGCATCCGGATCATCAAGTCTCTCTGCAAGATCCTTTTTTAACGCTTCAAGCATTATCTGCTTTGCCTGTTTAAATGTTCTGGCTTTTCCATAAGCATCAATCTTTGATTCATGAATTTGAAGTACAGGCTTTATCTTCAGCAATGAAGCAAGAGCGGCTGCCATAGGTGTAATCCTTCCGCCCTTTTTAAGATATTTCAAGTCACTTACCATTAAATAGATTCCCGACTTGCCTGCATCGGCTTCAAGCTTTTCCTTTATCTTTTCAGGTGACATGCCCTCTTTAAGCATCTCTATTGCATCCAAACCGGCACTTATCTGTGTGATTGATATTCTCTTATTATCCACTACAAATACCTTTCCAAAGAACTCATCCTCATTTGAAAGCATTATTGCTGTATCACATGAACCTGAAAGCCCTGATGTCATAGGTATATGTATTATTGAATCATACTCTTTTAAAAGTTCATTCCACAGATTCATCACCTCTTCAGGTGAAGGCTGTGATGTCACTATATCGGCACCTTTCTTTTGTAATCTTAAGAACTCATCATATGTAATATCCTTACCGTCCAGATACTCTTTTCCGTCTATCATAAACGGCATAGGCAAAATATACATGCCAAGTTCTCTTGCCTCTTCCTTTGTCAAACCACTGTTACTATCCAATACAACTGCTGTACTCATTAGCCTCTATCCTTACCCTTTGCTATTTCATCAATTACATTATTTTTAATCATATCATCTATGATATCATTTCCGCTTTTTTCTTCATCCTCTTCCATCTTTGCATGCAACACATAGACTGCACATACAAAGACAAGTATCAAGATGAGCACTGCTATTCTGATCATTTAACCACTTCCTTTATAATTCTGAGTGCATTTTTATATGTTATATTTTCAATAAGACTTGCGCTAAAGCCTTCCCTCTCCATCGCATCTGTCAGGCATCCGGTTCCCCCGGCATCCTTCCACTCTAAAATATCACTGAATCCGTCATAGTCTGAGCCTAGAGCTACAAACTCGCTTCCTCCGACATTTACCATATATTTAAGCATATCTATAGTATCGTCTATATAGGCTTTTCTTTCTCTGTTTGAAAAATTCTTCGATAAGAACTCAGGATAAAAGTTAAGCCCTGAAATACATCCTTTATTTGCCATCTTCTTTATCATATCATCAGTCAAATTTCTTGGATGATTGCATATGGTTCTGGCATTTGAATGACTGGCAACAAAAGGCTTTTTTGCAATATCAATTATATCATAAATTCCCGCATCCGAAAGATGTGAAACATCAACTATTATTCCCAACTCTTCCATTTTTTCCACAACTTCAAATCCGAAAGGTTTAAGACCGTTGACTTTATCAGGAGTATAGCCGACACATTCTCCGTTTTCTATAATTCGTTTATTACCGAAGCCTATGCAGTTTTCAAAATTCCAGGTAAGAGTAATCATCCTTACACCTCTGTTGTAGAAATGTATAAGATTTTCTATACTGCCCTCTATCGCCTCACCCTCTTCTATTGTGAGAAATGCCGATATCTTATTGCTGTCTCTATTTTTTTGAATGTCGCTGTAGCTTTTGGCAAAAGCAATATCAAATGAGTTTTTCTCTATTTCCTGTTCATACAAATCAATCAATTCATTTACATATTTATACGGTGAGTTCACCTCTTTTAAATATGTAAACATAGCAAAGCATTGTAAAAGTACATCTGATTTTTTCAACTTGTTTATATCAATCATTAAATCATTCTCTTTTAGACTTATACCTTTATTTTTATATATTTCACTGATTGTATCACAATGTAAATCAACTATCATGTTTCCCCTTTTTTCAAATCCTTATGCCACCATTTTCCTGATATAAATCTATATGCAAAATTTGACGATCGAAATACCCAGTCTATAATCATTGCACACCATACACCTATTGCTCCTATATGAAAAACATTGGCTATAAAAAGTGATGTTGCAAATCTGAATACCGCCATTGAAAACAGACTTACTGTCATTGTAAACTTTACATCATTTCCTGCTCTTAGTGCATTTGGAAGTATAAAGCTTAAAGGCCATAAGAATACCGCCATTCCCATATGTATCCATACCAATACAGCAGTCAACTCCTTTGTGGCATCAGATACATTATATATGGAAATAAATACATTTTGAAATCCCAATATAAATATAGTAGGAATTATAATGACCACATATCCTATAAACATCAGTTTTTTCACATAGTATTTGGCCTCTTTATAGTTTCCTGCGCCCACACATCTTCCTATAACCGTAATCATGGCAATACTGATTGCATTGCCCATGTTTACACCAAGTCCGTCAAGATTATTGGCTATAGCATTGGCAGCTATCTCCACTCTTCCGAAATTTGAAATAATTGAAACTACCGCAACTCTTCCGACCTGAAACAATGAGTTTTCAATTCCTGAAGGTATTCCTATATAAAGTATCCTTCTCATATAGTCCATTCTCAGTCTGAATACCTCTTCTATCTTCAAATAAACTATAGCATTTTTATTCCTTGATGCAAGTATTGTTATAGCAATAGCAGCTACGCCTCTTGAGATAACACTTGGTATAGCCACACCGGCAACTCCCATATGTAATACAAAGATTCCGACACTGTTTCCGACTACATTTATTATATTCATAAGTATGCTAACTTTCATGGAAGTCTTTGAATCTCCTATGCTTCTGTATATAGCCGCACCTGAATTATATATTGCCAGCATCGGGAAACTTATTGCGGTTATTGTCAAATACTGCTTGCTTGCCTCAAACACCTCGTTATCTATATTACCGAAAAGTATTGATATAAGAGGATGAGCAAATATTATAACAAGTATGGAAATAATCACGGAAACAGAAAATGTCATAATCTCAAGCTGAGCCGCCGCAGTGCATGCATCATCGTTTTTTCTTGCACCTATAAACTGACTGATTACTACGGCACCACCGGTTGCAAGTGCAGCCAGCAAAGATATAAGCACATTATTTACCATATCAACAAGCGACACTCCGGATACTGCCGCTTCACCTGCAAAGCTTACCATAACGGTATCCGACATTCCTACAGCTATGGCCAGAAACTGCTCGATAATCAGCGGAACTATAAGTAGTTTTAAATCAGTATTACTGAATAATTTTCCGGCATATTTTTTATTATCCTGTTCCATATATTCTCCATATAACTGTCGCTTTATAAGTTCTCACTCACCAGTAAATATCCCGAATGTGGTTCTATCTCCATGCTCACATGGCCGTTATCATTAAAATATGTTACTATTCCTACATTGTAACCTGTAGGATTTGTATATATTACTCTGCTTATAGCCGCATTATCTCTCATACCTGTGAGATATAGCGGAATATCTATTTTCTTTTTTTCTCTTCCGGTATGAATTATAATTACAGATACATTATCTTTTAAAACTCTGGCATAACCTACTATACCGTCTTTTGAAATAAGCTTTATCAAAGATCCATGTTTTAACTCTTTTCTTATTCTATGCCATCTGTTCATATATCTGTGATACTCTAAAAGTTCAAGATTTTCATTTCCCCAGGGATACGTTCTTCTGCTGTCCGGATCTGTAAAACCGCATACTCCGACCTCATCGCCATAATATACTGTAGGTGCTCCCGGCAAAGTTAATTGCATCATTATGGCCTGTCTCATAACCTCAAGCTTCACACCTGAACTTGCATCCTCTGATTTATGAGTATTTATTCTTCCTACAATACCGTTTGTTCTTGTTAAGAATCTGGAATGATCATGGTTTGAAAGCTGAATCATAGATACAAGTGCTACGTCATAATGCATCTTTCCAAGTGCATTCTTTAACATCATAAAGAACACATCTGCATTTCCCTTAAGGCTCATATCCTCTCTGTCGGAGTGTTTCTCCAAACCTGTCAAAAACCAGCTCACCGGCTCCATAAAGCCGTCATAGTTCATTACTCCGTCCCAACACTTACCGTCCAACCAAAAGCTCGGATCTCCGTAATGCTCGGCAAGAATAATTGCATCCTTGTTTACGGATTTTACCGCTTCTCTGAACATTGTCCAAAACTTATGGTTAAACTCTTTTGTATAGCCAAGATCTGCCGCTACATCAAGTCTCCAACCGTCCACATTAAAAGGTGGTGATATCCATTTCTTTGCAATTCTAAGTATCTCATCAACCAGCTTTTGACTGTTTTCATAGTAGAGCTTCGGCAAAGTATCATGTCCCCACCAGCCGTCATACTCTGTTCCGATAAAGTTAAAATATGATCTGAACTCACTTTCTTTTGACCAATATGCACCTATCGGATATTCTTCATCTGCTCTTTTATAGATTCCTTCTTTATCCATCCACTTATTAAAAGATCCGCAGTGATTAAATACCCCGTCTATAATAACTTTGATATTTCTTTTATGAGCTTCATTTACAAGTTTTATAAACACTTCATTACTTGCTTCAAGATTTTTTTTACTTGTAACTCTTTTTACATACTTTGTGGCATTTTTATTGTCACTGTCAAACTCTCCCAGAACTCCGTCCGTATCCTCCACAATTTTTCCTATATGTGGATCGATATAGTCATAGTCCTGCGTATCATATTTGTGATTTGAAGGTGATACAAAGAGAGGGTTAAAGTATATCACCTCAACCCCAAAGTCCTTTAAGTAGTCCAGTTTTTGTAAAACGCCCTCCAAGTCTCCGCCGTAAAAATATCCCACATCAAAGTTTGAAGGATACTCATTCCAATTTTCCTTATGTTTTACAGGTAAACCTATATATATGTATTCATCATCCACAACATCATTTGTTTCGTCTCCACGATTGAATCTGTCGATGAAAATCTGGTACATCAAAGCCCCCTTTGCCCAATCAGGCAAAGAGAAATCTTTATTATATTCAAATAATGTGTCTTCTTTTAAATAATCCGTAACTCCGAATCTCGTATAAAAGAGAGTTCTTCCACCCTCATTTATTTTAAAATAATATTTAAAATAATTTACATCATTCAAATCAGCGTAGTAATAATCAAAGTATTCACTTGATCGAAGCTTTTCCATCTTTGATTCACTGCCGTCAAAATGATTTACCAGAAAGATCTCCGGCTTATCATCCTTAAAAACCCTTATCTGTATTCTTATTTCCTGTCTATTTTTAAGGTTTTGTAATGATATATAATCTATCGTTTCATCACTAAAAATACCTTCAATATTCATTTAAAATAACGCCTCAAATTCTTCAAAACCTATCTTTTCTTTCTCTATAAGAAGCTTTGCACATGACTCAAGCACATACTTTCTATTCAATATTATCTCTTTCGCCTTTTTGTAGCAGTCATTGATAATATTTCTGACTTCCTCATCAATCATACTTGCAGTCTCTTCGCTGTATCCCTTTGTCTGGCCGAAGTCTCTTCCTATAAAAATTTCATCTCCTTCATTGCCGTAATTTACAAGCCCTGCTCTCTCGTTCATACCGAACTCCATCACCATTGCCTTTGCAACCTTTGTCGCCTGCTTTATATCTGAACTTGCACCTGTCGTAATGTCACCGAAGATGATCTCTTCCGCTATTCTTCCTCCAAGACTTACCATGATATCATTTAACATCTTGGATTTTGTATTAAACATCTGATCCTCATCCGGCAGAGGCATTGTATATCCTGCAGCACTTACACCTGTGGGTATAATTGAAATAGTATGTACCGGTCCTACTCCTTCAAGTTCTCTGAAAAGTATGGCATGTCCGGCTTCATGATATGCTGTAATTGCCTTTTCCTTTTCACTTACTACTCTTGATTTCTTCTCCGTACCTATTCCTACTTTTATAAACGCTCTGTTTATATCATCTGCACAAATATAAGCCTTTCCTTCCCTTGCGGAAAGTATTGCCGACTCGTTCATAAGATTTTCAAGGTCCGCACCTGTAAATCCTGAAGTCTGTCTCGCCACTGAATGTAAGTCTACATCATCGCCTAAAGGCTTTGATGAAGCATGTATCTTCAATATTGCTTCTCTGGCCGCCACATCAGGTCTGCCTACTGCAACTTTTCTGTCAAATCTTCCCGGTCGAAGGAGTGCCGGATCCAAAATGTCAACACGGTTTGTGGCCGCCATTACTATGATACCTTGATTTCCTCCAAAGCCATCCATCTCCACAAGGAGCTGATTTAGAGTCTGCTCTCTCTCATCGTGACTTCCGCCAAGTCCTGAGCCTCTTCTTCTACCGACCGCATCAATCTCATCAATAAAGATAATACATGGAGCATTTTTCTTGGCATCCTCAAAAAGATCTCTGACTCTGCTTGCGCCGACACCCACAAACATCTCCACAAAATCTGAACCTGATATTGTAAAGAAAGGTACTCCGGCTTCACCTGCCACCGCCTTGGCTAAAAGAGTTTTTCCGGTTCCCGGAGGTCCAACCAATATAATTCCCTTAGGAATTCTGGCACCAAGCCTTGTGTACTTGCCGGGGTCCTTTAAAAAGTCTACAACTTCAGCCAGTTCTTCCTTCTCTTCTTCAAGTCCTGCAACCTTTGAAAAGTTTATATTTGCCGTCTTTACGATTCTGGCTCTGCTCTTTCCGAAATTCATCATCTTATTATTGCCGCCACCGCCGCCTGCCGCAATCTTTCCGTTCATATACATAACGAAAAACATTACCATAGCGGCCGCAAGTAATACCGGCAATATTGTATTTGTAAATACGCTCTCTCTCGGAACATCATCTAAGATATATGTTATATTCTTAGATTCCATTTTTTTGATGAACTCATTTACATCAGATATAAAATAATGAACTTCCGATTTTCCGTACTTCTCCTGATTCTTGAAGTAAATTATAGCCTCACCTGTAGGGGTTTGTGAATTCTGTCTTATCTCGATCAGTCCGATATTATTTTCTTCAATTACGCTGTTAAACTCAGCGGAGTTAAGTTTTGTAATACTAAGCTGATTTCCCATATTAAATATCAGCCATACTATAAGTGCCACAACAAACAGTAAGAAAAATATTCTTACCGGATTATCCGTTTTTTTCATTTTTCTCCAATCTGGTCCGAAAGTTCCATAACCCCGATGTATGGAAGATTTCTATATCTCTGGTCGTAATCAAGTCCGTATCCCACCACAAACTTGTCCTCTATTTCAAAGCAAACATAGTCTACATTAACATCCTTTTCTCTTCTGGAAGGCTTGTCTAAAAGAGTACAAAGCCTTATTGACTTCGGCCCTCTCTTTTCCAATATATCAAGAAGATATGACAAAGTATTACCCGAATCAATGATATCTTCTACCACAAGTACATCCTTACCCGCTATACTGTCGTCCAGATCCTTTATTATCTTTACAACACCTGAGCTTGTAGTTTCAGCACCGTAGCTTGAAACACTCATGAAATCAAGTCTTACATTCAAATCAAGTCTCTTGGCAAGGTCACACATAAACATGACTCCACCTTTTAACACACATATAAGTATCAAGTCTTTGCCCTTGTAATCCGCATTGATTCTTCCTGCAATCTCCAGAATCCTTTTACTTATCTCCTCTTCCGATATCAGTACTTCAACCTTTTCTTTCATATTATCTCCTACTTACTTCTATTTCTAAAATATTTTTTGTGTTTTCATCTATTCTGTAGAGTTCTCCAGTTCTGTCAAGCCCGGCTTCCTCTCCAAAAATATTGCTCTCTCTAAATATCCAAAGTATCTCAAAGTCCATCGCAACAACTACATATTCCCCTCTGATATTTAAAGGTATCTTATCATCCGTGAAAAGTTTTTTGACAGCCTTTCTACCGGATTTTATATGTATAAAATCTCCGCTTTCACATCCTCTGACTACAATATTTTCCTCTATGATTTTTATCATATAATCTTTATTAATAATACTGTTTATACATATAGATTTTCTATTATATTTTACTATATTTTCAAGGACTTTGTCAAAATCAAGCCACCTGACATTACCGGCTTTCGGAATATCCTTAATATTGAAATTATCCAAAATCTTGTAGTTTATTTCAGGTAATAGATATTTATTATTATTCGTATCTTTTTTATCTTCAATTGTAAATCTGATATTTCCATATTCATTGTAGACTTTTATTCCGTATTTTAAATCAAGTTTTTTTCCGTTTTCCGATTTTGCCAGGTTCCATATATCCTCTATATGCACCATACCGATATCTTTTATTCCAAGCTCTTTACTCTTTAATACCTTTCTTAAAGTATACCTGATAATATATGTACTTATAATATGAGGTTCATTAAGTAAGGCCTCTTTGTCTAATAAAAATTCATCTTCACCTTTGATTTTTAAATTCTTTTCACAAAATTTTATAGCCGAATTTTCAAAAAACTCATCGGCCTCAGCCGCAATTTTAGAGGACTTATAAAAATTATTGATCACATTACCGTTAACATTCTTTTCAAGTATCGGAAAGACCTCATTCCTTAAAATATTTCTTGTATAATCATTTTCCAGATTTGTACTGTCCGTCATATAATATATGCTGTTTCTTTTAAGATAGTCCTCTATTTCATCCCTTGAAAACGCCAGTAAAGGTCTTATAATATTTTTATTTCTTACCAAAATACCCTTTAACCCCGATACTCCGCTACCCCTTGACAGATTGTGAAGTACGGTCTCCGCATTGTCATTTTTATTATGAGCCACTGCAACTTTGATTTTGTTAAAATCCAAGTTCTCCTTTATTGCTATATCTTTTGATACACTTTCAAAAGACTCATATCTCATTTTCCTTCCGGCTTCTTCTTCACTTAGTTTAAGATCTTTTGCAATCCTCGGTATGTCATAGTGAAAGCTGAAAAAACAAATATCAAGTTTTTCACAAAATTTCTTTACATAATTTTCATCACGACTTGCCTCTTCACCTCTTATACCATGATTTATATGTACGACAAAAAGCCTTATTTCTAAGGCTTTTTGTATACGACTCAATGTATGCAGCAGGCATATGGAATCCGCACCTCCGCTTACACCAAGTACTATTCTATCTTTTTTTTCGATCAGATTATTATCCTCTATGAAATGACTAAACGTATCTATATCTAACATATTATTTTTCTGCCTTTATAGCAATCTCATCAGGAAAAACAAGTCCCAGTTTTTCTCTTGCCATTTCTATTATATAACTGTCGGTTTGAACATATTTTCTTTGTTCTTCAAGTTT
Source organism: uncultured Lachnoanaerobaculum sp. (assembly GCA_916720285.1). Classification (GTDB taxonomy): domain Bacteria; phylum Bacillota; class Clostridia; order Lachnospirales; family Lachnospiraceae; genus Lachnoanaerobaculum. The sequence continues at coordinate 11,592 of CAKAQP010000034.1, forward strand.
CTTTGATCTTTCGTCTTCACTCTCAAGTTCTTCAATTACTTTTTGATTGTAGGACTCTCTTTTTACCAATTCCTGCTTTATACTGTTTACCTTTACTCCGAGAATAATCGCTACAGATAAAACTACTCCGGTGACAAAAATTATCGCAAATTTATTTTCCGATATTGCGCCGGCTTTCTTTCTTTTTCTCGCCATAAAAACACTCCTTTTAAATTCCGGTGTCGGCTTTATTTAAAAACTGACATATTTTTAAGCGGCTACTGACTTTATAATAGTATCATTCTATTCTTTTTGCAAGCCTCAATCATATCGGCAGGCCATACACTTGACTGAACTTCTCCGACATGTGCTTTGTTAAGTAAAAGCATACAAAGTCTGCTCTGTCCTATACCTCCACCTATTGTATATGGTAATTCTCCTGCCAAAAGAGACTTGTGGAAAGGTAAACTTTTTCTGTCAAGTGCATTTGCGGACTTTAACTGAGCTTCCATTGCCGCTTCATCCACTCTGATACCCATACTTGATATCTCCAATGCACAATTTAAATTCTCAAACCAGAATAGAATATCGCCGTTTAACTCCCAGTCATCATAGTCAGGTGCTCTGCCGTCATGAGGCTTTCCATCACCTAAAGCACCACCGATTTTCTCCACAAAAACACAGCCATGTTCTTTAGTGATAATATTTTCTCTCTCCTTCGGAGTCTTATCAGGATATCTTTGTCTAAGTTCTTCTGATGTGATAAAGAATATATCATCCGGCAAATGATTCACGGCCTCAGGATATTTATACCACACCTCATGCTCCATATGCTTGATCACTTTAAAAATGGTTCTTACCGTTTCTTCCAAAACTTCAACAGTTCTGTCTTCTTTTCTTATTACCTTTTCCCAGTCCCATTGATCCACATAGCATGAGTGAAGATTATCAAGTTCCTCATCTCTTCTTATGGCATTCATATTTGTGTAAAGGCCCTCGCCCGGCGCAAAATTATACTCACCAAGAGCCATTCTCTTCCACTTCGCAAGTGATTGAACAACTTCATACTCCTCATTAGGGACTCCAAGTATATCAAATGCTACAGGACGCTCCACTCCGTTTAAGTTATCATTCAACCCGCTTGACTTTGATACAAATAAAGGGGCTGAAACCCTCTCCAGATTCATTTCTTTTCCGAATTCTTTTTGAAATGTATCTCTGATATATTTTATCGCTTCCTGCGTCTGCCTTACGCTTAATACGGGATCATAACCCTTTGGTAAAATCAATGCCATAAACAACCTCCGATATATAAATTCATACTCTTTAAAGGAATTATGATAGCACTAAGTACCGCAATATACAAGAGATAATGCCATAACTTAATAAAAAAGACAAAAGAAAAAGACTGCCTTTTACAGCAGTCTCAAAAATTATTCAATTGCAATTGTTTTCGGCTCCTGTGGGAGTCTCTCTTTTTCTTTTGGCAAAGTGAGTTTTAAAATACCGTTGTTGTATGAAGCCTTGATATCTTCCTCAGTTATCGCATCTCCTACAAAGAAACTTCTCTGACATGAACCGAATCTTCTCTCTCTGCGGATGTATTTATCCTGTTCATCCTTTTCATCTTTATTTTCCTCATGCTTTGCACTGATTGTAAGGTATCCGTCCTTTAAGCTTACACTTATATCTTCCTTATTAAATCCGGGAATCTCTACACTCAGCTCATAGTTTCCTTCGACTTCCTTTACATCTGTCTTCATGCTTGGAGCCTCAAATTTTCTAAAATCTCTTCCAAAAAAATCATTATTAAAAAAATCATCAAACAAATTATAACTTCTTCCAGGTAATAACATATCTATATCTCCTTCTATATATTCATTATTATTTACAAATAAAACTTTGTAAAGATATTGTTATCTATGTCTTATTTGTTATATGCATACTATAACACTAATTATTAGCACTGTCAATAGTTGAGTGCTAATTTTTTAAAAATTTTTTTATGCTGAAAAAACCGGCTCTTATTATGAGCCGGTCAAATTTATCTCAATATATTATTTCTGTATCGCCTTAAATGCCTCTGTTTGTGATGTCATACCTCTCTCTGATGCCAATCTCTCTATAGAAGAAGCTCCAAAGAAACCGTCAATTTCAGGAACATGCTTTATTACATATGCCGCATCCTCAGGGTCCGCGATAGGACCACCATGACAAATTACCATTATCTCAGGATTAACCTCACGACCTGCTTTAATAATCTCACGAATCTTTTCACAGCAATCGTCAAGCGTTAAAGCAGTTTCAGCTCCGATTGATCCCTTTGTTGTGAGTCCCATATGTGCAACTAAAATATCTGCACCTGCCTCTGCCATAGCCTTTGCCTGCTCAGGGTCAAAAACATAAGGGCATGTTAACATATCAAGCTTATGTGCTTCTCTAATCATTTCTACTTCAAGTCCGTATCCCATTCCTGTTTCCTCAAGATTTGCACGGAACTTTCCGTCTATTAATCCTACTGTTGGGAAGTTTTGTACACCGTTAAACCCTTGATCCTTTAATTGCTTTAAGAAAAGATCCATTACACGGAACGGATCGGTTCCGCAAACACCTGCAAGAACAGGAGTGTTCTTTACTATAGGAAGTACTTCAGCACCCATTTCCTGCACAATTTTATTTGCATCACCATAAGCCAATAATCCTGATAAAGATCCTCTGCCTGCCATTCTGAAACGTCCTGAGTTATAGATAATCAGCATATCTGCTCCGCCTTTTTCGCTACACTTTGCTGTAATACCTGTTCCGGCACCAACACCTACAAGGATCTTTCCGGCTGCCACCTCAGATTTAAACTTGTCCATAATTTCTTTTCTTGATTGTCTGTTCATTTTATTTCTCCTTTAATTATATATTTTATACTTCCAACATTCTAATAAGTTCTTCTGCAGCTCTTTGTGCAAAATCTTTATCATTTATATTATTATCCATCTCGACTATATTAACTTTATCTGTGTCGATATTATTTTTTAATGTATCAAATAAAGCTTCATCCTCTTTACTTCCATAAAAAGGCTGACCCGGTGCATCAATCATTGATACTCCTCTTAACGGTAGTATCAATACGGTCTTACCGGAAGATGCATTTAATTTTTCCGCAATCTTTTGACCGAATTTTATATTTTCTTCCACTGTAGTCCTCATCAAAGTTACTGTTGGATTATG